>RFZR01000068.1 GCA_009920595.1 Alphaproteobacteria bacterium
AAAATAGAAATTGAGCTGGCAGGTCTCGAAGAAAAGTCTGCTTCGCTCACGCAGCGTTGGAAATCCGAGAAAGACAAACTCGGCGCGGCACAAAAAATCAAAGAGCAATTGGAGCAAGCTCGTACTGATCTCGCTAATGCGCAACGCAAAGGTGAATATCAAAAGGCTGGTGAACTCGCTTATGGCTTGATTCCGGATCTAGAGAAAAAACTTGCAGCAAATGAAGGCGCTGAAAGCCAAGGCGCTATGGTTGCCGAAGCTGTGACAGCCAATGATGTCGCGCAAGTTGTCTCGCGCTGGACCGGCGTTCCGGTTGATAAAATGCTTGAAGGCGAGAAGGACAAACTTCTGCGCATGGAAGAGGAGATCGGTAAACGTGTCGTGGGTCAGGAAGAAGCGGTGATCGCTGTTTCAACCGCCATTCGCCGCGCGCGTGCCTTTCATGTTTTTAGGGCCAACGGGTGTCGGCAAAACCGAACTCACGAAAGCCCTCGCGTCTTATCTCTTTGATGACGAAACCGCGATGGTGCGGATCGATATGTCTGAATATATGGAGAAACATTCGGTCGCGCGTTTGATCGGCGCGCCTCCTGGTTATGTTGGCTATGAAGAAGGCGGCGCACTCACGGAAGCCGTTCGGCGTCGGCCCTATCAAGTCATTCTCTTTGACGAGATCGAGAAGGCGCATCCGGATGTGTTCAATGTGCTCTTGCAAGTGCTTGATGACGGACGTCTGACCGATGGCCAAGGCCGCGCGGTTGATTTCCGCAACACGCTCATCATCATGACATCGAATTTGGGTGCCGAATATCTCGTCAATCAGACCGAAGGTCATGACTCGGATGAAGTGCGTGAAGAGGTGATGGGCGTCGTGCGTTCGCATTTCCGCCCTGAATTTTTGAACCGTGTCGATGAAATCATTCTCTTCCATCGTTTGAAACGCAATCAGATGGGTGCGATTGTCGACATTCAGATGAAACGACTCGATGCGCTTCTTGCAGATCGCAAAATCGTCTTGGAACTCAAAGATGAAGCGCGTACATGGCTTGCCGAGAAGGGCTATGATCCCGCCTATGGTGCACGGCCGTTAAAACGCGTCATTCAAAAAAATGTGCAGGATTCACTCGCCGAATTGATTCTTTCAGGTGCGGTAAAAGACGGTGATCATGTGCCGATCTCCGCTGGGCCTTTGGGCCTTGTGATTGGCTCTCATGCGCTCTCAACCGAACGTGCGCCAAAGGGCGTGAAGCTGAATTAGCCTCTTTTTTGATTGCGTCTTGATCATCGGAATCGGGTTTGCAGAATGGAGCGCGCGGTTCTAAGAAAGACCACGCGCTTTTTTATTCGGTTTTATCATGACTTTTGAATTCATAACTCTCGATTTCATTCCCTCGCTCGGCACGATTTTGGGTTTTTCGCTCGCAAGCTTTGTGCTCGCCATCACACCGGGCCCTGATATGATGTTGTTCTTATCGCGAACGGTTACAGGTGGCCGGGCGATGGGCTTTGCTGCCATGCTTGGTGCCTCGGCTGGTATGGTTGTGCATATGACACTTGCGGCTTTTGGCTTGTCGGCGCTTCTTGCGGCGAGCGCGACGGCCTTTTTTATCTTAAAAGTGGTTGGCGGGCTTTATCTCTTGTGGCTCGCTTATGGCGCGCTTCGTCATGGCTCGGCCTTCTCTGTTGATCGTGAAGGCGTCCCTCAACAATCATTACGCGCGACGGTTCTGACAGGTGTTGGCATCAATTTGACCAATCCGAAAGTCATCGTGTTTTTTGTGACCTTTCTTCCGCAATTCATTGACGCAGGCGATCCTCATGCGTCCGGCAAACTTATGTTTCTCGGGATTTTGTTTTTGGTGATCGGGATTCCCACCAACGCCTTTATCGTTTTGATTGCCGAACGTGTAACAGGGTTCATGCAATCATCACCGCGGGCCATGCGCTATTTCGATTATGGCATGGCCGGCATCATGTCAGCCTTCGCGTTGAAACTCGTTCTTACGCAAGGGCGATAGTTTTTAAACCACGCGCAGTTCGATGTTCCCGAGTGTCGCGATGGCAACATTCATCACATCGCCGCGCGTGACGGCTCCCACGCCTTCCGGTGTTCCTGAAAAAATTAGGTCGCCTGCTTTCAATTCAAAATAGGTTGAAAGAATTGTAATCTGCTCGGGCACAGACCAGATCATATCGGAAAGATTGGCATTCTGCTTTACGTTGCCATTCACACTGAGTGTGATCGCGCCTTTTTGGATATGTCCGACCTGAGACGCCGGATGGAGTGGTCCGATGGGCGCCGAAAAATCCGCACTCTTTGCGATTTCCCAAGGGCGTTTCAATGATTTGGCTTCGTCCTGACGATCGCGGCGTGTCATATCCACGCCAACAGCATAACCAAACACATGATCAAGCGCGGTGGCTTCTTTGATGTCACGACCGCCTTGGTGGAGCGCAACGACCATCTCCGCTTCGAAATGATAATTCGACGTCATAGGCGGATAGGGATGATCGACAATTTGACCGAGGGGACAAATCTGAATCGTATCAGCCGCTTTTTGGAAAAAGAACGGAGGCTCGCGCGTCGGATCGCCACCCATCTCACGCGAATGTGCCGCATAGTTACGACCGATACAAAAGATCCGCCTGACGGGAAAGACAGACTCCGAGCCGATGATGGGCAGAAAGGGTTGAGCAGGCGCAGGAAACGCATAGATCTGTGTCATCATCTATCCTTAAAGTCACTTCTCTTTTTTTGATCTTTCGGGCAAAAGCACTGTCTGAGTGATCAGATCAGGACAGTGGCTGAGTAACGCCATTCTTACAAGATCTGTGGGGACGGGATAAAGGAATTCTCGAAATGAGTGAAGCATCGCAGGCACCAAAAGCGCTTCATCCGGGCCTGAAGCTTGCGCTTGAACTCGGTCCGCTTGCGGTCTTCTTTTTAGGTACCAGTTTCTTTGATTTTTTTGTCGCGACTGCCGCTTTTATGGCAGCGCTTTTTCTATCAATGGCCGTGTCTTTTGCACTTACGCGTCATTTGCCCATGATGTCGATTGTTTCGGCCGTCATTGTTGCTGTCTTTGGTGGTCTCACGCTTTATCTTCATGATGAGACATTTTTCCGGATCAAGCCCACCATCATCTACACTCTTTTCGGTGCGGTGCTTTTGGGTGGACTTCTTTTCGGTAAGCCCTTGCTTTCAGCCGTGCTTGGTACAGCGATGAGCTTGACGGAAGAAGGGTGGAAAAAACTCAGTTTGCGTTGGAGTTTGTTTTTTTTCGTGCTTGCCGCCTTGAACGAGATCGTTCGAATATTTTTTCCTGAATATTGGATCAAATTTAAAGTCTTCGGTGCAACGCTCCTCACGCTCGCATTTGCGATGGCACAAACGCCTTTGATGTTACGTTATGAAATGAAAAGCGAAGAAAGTGAGACGTCGGACAATAATCAAACGTCCGTGTAAAATTATTCTTTTTCATTAACGGCTTTGGTGATCGCTTCACCCAACACGCCTTTAAGCGAGTCGTCGGTAATCGGCCCGACATGTTTATAGGCAATCTGGCCTTTGCGATTGATCACAAAAGTTTCGGGCACTCCATAGACGCCCCATTCAATCGCGGCGCGTCCCGCTTGATCGGTGCCAATCGCCGCATAGGGATTACCCAACGCACCAAGAAAACGCCGCGCATTATCAGGTTCATCTTTGTAGTTAATACCGACAAGACGGATGCGTTGATCTTTTGCCAGTTCAATAAGTTTAGGATGTTCTTCACGACAAGGCGCACACCAAGACGCAAAAATATTCACCAAAGTGACGGGCCCGATGAGATCGGCTTTGCTCAATCCCGGAAGGGCAACGCCGTCACGTTGAATGCCAGCGAGGGGAGGCAGCGAGAAGTCCGGTGCGGTTTTGCCGACCATGGTCGAAGGCAATGTATTTGATGGACCACGGATTAATTGAAAGGCAAAAAGCGCTGCCAGCGCTGCAAAGATGAGCACCGGAAGAATGAGCCATTTGGTACGTGACGTTGCTTCGTCACTCATCCTTTTTCTCTTTCCGAGCGACGGCGTAATCCCGTTTGTTCAAGTTCATCAAGCGCGCGTGTCACATGTCGATGATCAACCCAAATCCAAAGACTCACGCCCAAAAAAATAAGTGCCGCTATAAAATAGGCAGCAAAGATAAAACCAAAATGAGGATCAGTGAGCATGACCCTCTCCACTCGCGGCCATCACGCGCATCGTGCGCAAACGACGTGCCAGAATTTCATTACGCATCGCAGCGAGATGAAGACCAATCATCACAATCGTCATGCCGATTGCCACAAGAAGCAAAGGCCACAACATGGATTTGTCGATCGTTGGTCCACCCATGCGAAACACGCTTGCGGGTTGATGCAGCGTGTTCCACCAATCAACTGAAAATTTTATAATCGGCAGATTGATGGCGCCGACAAGTGTCATCACCGCGGCTGCGCGTCCCGCGCGTGCAGGATCTTCAAACGCATTCCACAGAGCAAGAATGCCGCAGTAAATCAGAAACAGCACAAGAACCGATGTGAGCCGTGCATCCCATACCCACCAGGTGCCCCACATCGGGCGACCCCAGAGAGATCCCGTGACAAGACAGATGATTGTGAAAGCCGCGCCAATCGGTGCCATCGCACGCGCTGACACATCTGCAAGCGGATGGCGCCACACCAAAGTGCCAATAGAAGAGAGCGCCATCAATCCATAACACGCCATCGAGAGCCAAGCGGCAGGTACATGGATATACATGATGCGTACGGTCTCGCCTTGCTGATAATCGGCGGGGGCGAGAGCGAAAGCGGCGTAAAGACCCACCGCACTCAACACACCGCCGATCAGAAGAACCGGCAAAAGCACATAATGCACGAAGCGGAGAAAACGCTGCGGATTGGCGTAAGTGAAAATCGACATGCTGATATCAATGCCTGAAATGACGGGTCCCGGTAAAGACCATTGCTAACCCATGCGCGTCAGCGGCCGCAATGACTTCGTCATCTCTCAACGAACCGCCCGGCTGAATTATGGCGGTCGCCCCCGCTTTTGCTGCCGCAATCAAGCCGTCAGCAAAAGGGAAGAAGGCGTCAGACGCAACCACGGACCCATTCGCGAGGCTTTCAGGCTCATGCGCGAGCTTGGCGGCGTCTTCGGCTTTCCAAGCGGCGATGCGGGCCGAATCAATCCGGCTCATTTGTCCCGCGCCGATCCCGACGGTCGCGCCATTTTTGGCATAGACAATCGCATTGGATTTCACATGTTTTGCAACGCGGAACGCAAAGCGCATATCGGCAAATTCTTTCTCCGTTGGCGCACGTTTTGTCACAATATTGAGTGTCATATCGTCAATAACAGCATTGTCGCGGCTTTGTGCGAGAAAACCGCCTGCAACGGTTTTCAAGTGAAGGCCTGCCGCGCGCGGATCCGGTACGCCACCCGTTACAAGTAAGCGAAGATTTTTCTTTGAAGCGATAAGTGCAATAGCCTCATCATCCGCTTCCGGTGCGATGATCACTTCGGTGAAGATGTCGACAATCGCTTGCGCTGTTTCGGCATCAAGTTTTCGATTGAGCGCAACAATTCCACCGAAAGCCGAAACCGGATCGCATCGTAAAGCGCCACGATAGGCCTCAAGGAGAGAAGATCCGATCGCCACACCGCAAGGATTGGCGTGCTTCACAATCACGGCCGCGGCCGTTGTCGAGGGATTAAACTCAGCCACGCATTCGAAAGCGGCATCGGTGTCATTGATGTTATTATAGGAAAGCTGTTTGCCTTGTAATTGTCGTGCGGTGGCGATGCCGAAGCGCGCTTCGGTGGTTTTGTAAAAAGCAGCGCTCTGATGCGGGTTTTCGCCATAACGCATCACTTCGATTTTTTTGCCACCAAAGCCGCGCCACTCAGGCGTTGCTTGATGAAGTTCAGAGGCAAACCAATTTGAAATCGCGGCATCATAAGCGGATGTGCGCGCATAGGCTTTTGCAGCAAGCGCTTTGCGTGTGGCTAATGTTGTTGAACCTTTGTTGTTTTCTAATTCGTGAATGATGAGCGAATAATCTTCTACATCGACAACAACAGCAACATCACCATGATTTTTGGCAGCACCCCTAATCATCGCTGGACCACCGATATCGATATTCTCGATCAACGTGTCATAATCTTTCGAGCGAGTGAGTGTATCTTCGAAGGGATAGAGATTGACGACCAAAAGATCGATGGCGCCAATGCCATGCGCAAGCATCGCGGCTTCATGTTCAGGATTTCCACGGATGCCAAGCAAGCCGCCATGAATTTTGGGATGCAAAGTTTTGACCCGGCCATCCATCATTTCAGGAAAGCCCGTGACTTCAGAAACATCACGAACCGGAATCCCTGCGGCGGCTATGGCTTTCGCAGTTCCCCCGGTTGAGAGAAGCTCAATGCCTTGCGCGTTTAGCGCTTTGGCAAAATCAATGAGGCCCGCTTTATCGGAAACGGAGAGCAAAGCGCGGGAGACGGGGCGCAGATTTTTTGGCATGTCGAGCAAACATCAAAGCGAGAGACAAGTGGATTTCATCAACAAAGACAAGCGATGAAATAGGCAAGTTAGCATAATTTGTGGCCACCGTAACCCGCGTCCTTAGGCGAAGAGGGGACGAGCATTACCGCGCGGTCGTTGACCCTCCTTCGCGGACGAGTGACCATTTGATCCGGCCCACATTTGTGGTTTCAGCGATGACCAGCTGGGTCATCCGACGCAAGCCGTCTTGCGAAGCAAAGAGAATGCTTTCTTCAACTGTGACGGGTTTTTCGCAAGAGAATGTCCAAATGGCTCCTGAGGGAAGTTGCAGCTTCACAATCTCGGGCTCTTGGATATCAACCCGGACTGAGGGATGAAGATGAAAGCGCAGCGCGATTGACTTATTCTTGATGGCTTTCCGTTTTGAGACCGCTTCAAGCCCGTCTTCGCCGATCAACCAACCACCATCGCGGCCCAGGGTCAGACTGCGCCGATGAATGACACCAAATTCCCGTACATAGGCATCATGCGTAGCGGTGATCTTTTCACTCGCTTCATCGCTTTCCCGTAAAGCCGTAACCTTACGTGGCCCTTCAAGCACAGGACCTCCCGCTGGCCATCGATCATCGTCAACGGGAGCGAAATGGCAGCTCGACGTGTCATCGATCACAAGCGTTGAATGCGCAGCGGTGGCGCGGGCCAAAGCGCGATGTGTGTCACGCCCTTCAGGCGGTGCGCCGCAATTCGAGATTATTTTTTCACCGCGATCAGACAATTCAAAAGACAGGCAGCCCGCATGTGCTGCGAGTGAAAACGCTTCAGGAGGCGGACGACCAACATCCATTATCAAAATTGTGTCTTCGCCATGCATGCGTCTATAGCCAGAAGGGCCAGCAGTTTCAGCAGTGCCCGCACGCGCATCTTGATAGGCAAGCAAAGTCGCAATCGTATCAGGCGGCGTTGTGCTCATGCCGTTAAACAAAGCCACAGTGCCATCATCATGTCTGAACAAACGCAGCATCGGCATCATGCGATCAATCGCATTCAAGAGTTCAGGGGGCGGTGGAAATTCGTTCGATGGGAAGCAATGTTTCAACGGCAGAAGATCGGCGAGAAGATCAATCAAGGCTTGCGGATTGCGGCTGATATGACCGCCATCTGATAAGATTTCTTTCTGCAATTGTTTGATCAAATGTTTTACGACACGGCGCTTTCGTCCAAGGCCAAGATTGG
>RFZR01000069.1 GCA_009920595.1 Alphaproteobacteria bacterium
GTTCTTTAATAAAGGACAAGCACAAGACCCACCCGCGAGATAAGAATTTGCGTGCGCCTTCGTGCACGCTCGACGGAGGGGTGGCCGAGTGCATAGCCCGCGCGAAAGCGAGGGCGTTCTTTAATAAAGGACAAGCACAAGACCCACCCGCGAGATAAGAATTTGCGTGCGCCTTCGTGCACGCTCGACGGAGGGGTGGCCGAGTGGTTGAAGGCGCACGCCTGGAAAGTGTGTATACGGGAAACCGTATCGAGGGTTCGAATCCCTCTCCCTCCGCCATAAATCGACCGCCCGTGTTTAGTGAAATCCTCAGTTTCAGGTTCTACGAGCTCGTGCTCACGTCTTGAATTCCTTATTCCATTTAAAGGAAACGCCGTTGGTCAAGCCCACTCTATCCGAAGCCCAGATCAGTGAAGCGATTGCTCTGGCTTGGGCTGACGATGTGTCCTTTGAAACGATCAATGAAAAACTTGGTCTAACCGAACCTGATATCATTCTCTTGATGAGGGGCGCGTTAAAGCCATCAAGTTTTCGGCTTTGGCGCAAGCGCGTTTCGGGGCGCAAAGCCAAACACAAATTGCTTTTGCGAGGCAAAGAGACAAAATTGACTTTGAACGATGCACATCGTCTCAAAGATGACGCAGAAACAATTTATTGATATTTCAAGAACCGGTTGAAGGCGATAAAGGTAGCTGCCCCTTAATGGTTCTTCGGAAAATTTTTCGTCTTTACCCAGGCTTGCGCCAGTTTTTCAAGTGTCAGCAAAGACCCATCATTTGACTGAGCTTTGTTCGACTTTTCCGCTTTTGGTTTAGGCATTTTCGGCTGAGACGCTCGTTCTATTGAAAGAGGCGAAACGCGCTGCGGCGGCTCAGCCAATTTTGCTTTGGCTGCCGCGAGTGCCGCTTGAAGATCGATCGGGGGTTTCTTGGCCATCGGCTTAACCTGACTTCGATGACGTTAACCTTACCACGAAGAGACAGGTTATGCCGAGTCCTTCTCGAGGGCGTGGGGATAAAATCCGAAGCATATTCTTTGAGTGACCCTCGACGATCGCTTTATGCCGACACCTGTTATTTAAATATCCAGATCGCCTTACGCGGATTGTGTCAGAGCTAAGCCATCATTAAATTTCCGTATTGTCGTATCGAGTGCAGCCACCCGTTTTGCGGATGCCGACCAATTCGCAAGACTAAAGGCGTTATCCGCCAGCCAATTCAAAGATGTTTGCACTTGCAAAAATGCCGCCGCCGTTTGCATGACATCACCCAAGGACATATCACCACTTAAATATTTGGGAGCGCATAAAACGACCGGCACAATGGGTGCGATGAGATTATTGGTTGTCGCGAAGCTAATGATTTTAGTTTGCCCTCGAATAACTTTTATCCATCGCTTCAATAACTGATCAAAAAAGACATCGGGCGCAGAAGCTTGAGATCGCTGTTGAAGCTTATCTGAACGTGAATCCGAGATCGTCTCGGTCAAAAAATAACGGAAATCGCCTTCAGCGGCCGCCTTTTCTTCAACATTTTTAACAAGGGGCACGCACAGAAAAAACATGCCTAAAGATGTAATGCTCGTATAGATCAAAACAGCATAGACAAGATAACCATGGATCGGATAACCGAAAATCTCAGCATAGCCGCCCATCGCCCATAATACGATGATAAATGAGCTTGATATGAGAAGGGTATAAATAATTCCACCCGTCATTTCTACGAGAAGTTCGACCGCTATGCGCCCATCCTCAGCAATACGTGCCTCAGGATTATCGATGAAATCGCTCATCAACCTATCTCGTGAGAGAGCGCTCTGTACCCAACGCTCGACAAGTTTGGACATCAACCAGATACGCCAAGATACCTGTAAACGCATGCGGAATTGAACCGTAATGATCGCAGCTATCCCGGTTCCCGTAGCAAGAATTGCAAGATTTTTGACGCTTTGTATGATTGCTGCGAATTGATGCTGTTGGAGAGCATCAAAAAAGCCCTTACTCCATTGATTGATCAATAGAGCCATAATGAGATTTAAAATCAAACTCGCAATAAATCCGAGTCCTAAAATATAGGCTTTAGCTTTTTGATCGCCATGCCAATATTGAAAGGCGATTTTTAAAAAGTGGCCGAGTGTTCCGAGATTCTCGTAACTTTGCTTCATAAAAAGCCTTTCAAAGCCATTCGAGATCTAGATTACCTTCCCATGGCCTCGAGCATGAATCGCCCTTCAAGCGGATAACATGACTATGAATGATAACAATCAGTACTAAGACATTTAGTGTAAGCGTTAATCTAGATTGGACATGGCAAAATGAGCGCGAGTACACAATCAAGGTGACGGCAATGGCATACAAACTGGGATAAATACCAATATTTATTGGAGATAGCCCTTCACAATCTCCAAGATAAGAAAAGGCCCTTTATTCAGCTAAAGATTCCAAATTACCCTACGTCATATTTGGCCTAAGTAAAACTATGCATACGCGATTCCCCGGGCGTTGATCACCGGGCCGGAAACGTTCTCCTGCTGAGCGCTTTTGCGCCTCCACCGGCAATGAGGATGTCATGCAAAGAGAACCGAGCGAGCGCACTTTAAATCCAATCAACTTTGATCGGGTGTTACGCCCTTCTCTTTTGACGCTCTCCGCCAAACGGAGCCTTGATGTTGTCGGCTCATTGATCCTGATCCTTTTGGTCTCGCCCCTTTTCGCTATGATTGCGTTAATCGTCTCTCTCGACGGTGGACCTGCGCTGTTTCGCCATAAGCGCATCGGTCGAAATGGTGAGATGTTCAATTGCTTGAAGTTTCGAACCATGATCCTCGGCGCGGAAGCCTGCCTTCACGAATATCTTGATCATCATCCGGATGCCAAGGCCGAATGGCAAAACAATCAAAAGCTTGATTTTGATCCCCGCATCACGCCTGTCGGTCGTCTTTTGCGAGCAACCAGTCTTGATGAGCTTCCACAGCTTTTCAACATTCTGAAAGGCGATATGAGTCTTGTGGGTCCTCGACCCGTCACCAAAGATGAACTCATACGCTATGGTGAGTCCGCCACGCATTATCTTGCAGTCCGACCCGGTCTAACCGGGCCTTGGCAAATCAGCGGACGAAATGAGACAGGCTATAATGAACGCGTCGCTCTTGATCATGCCTATGTAAGCCAACTCAGTCTTTATCGTGATATCGCTATACTTCTTCAGACTCCTGCGGCGGTTCTTTCACGTCGGGGAGCCAAATAATGATAAGCGCCCGCACAACGACCGTTTCCGTTCTGATGACAACCTATGCCCGTGAAAAGGCTGAACATCTTCGCGCCGCGCTCGAAAGTCTCAAAAATCAGACATATGTGCCCGAGCAAATTGTTCTCGTCATTGATGGACCGATAGATATTGCGCAACGCGATGTCATCAAAGATTTGTCGAATACAAAGACATTCCCACAGATCACCATTCTCGAATTGCCTCACAATGGTGGCCTTGCGAAAGCGCTCAATCACGGACTTAGGGCCTGCACGGGTGATTATATCATGCGCATGGATAGCGATGATCTTTCGCTTCATGATCGTTTGATGATTGAGAAAACATATCTCGACTCCCATCCTGATATTGATTTAGTGGCGTCTTGGTCGAGTGAATTCGTGGATGAAGCAAATGACCTTCGCCTCAAAACATCACCGACGGAGCATGATGCAATTGTTGAAGCCCTCAAATGGCGCAATGTCATTGCTCACCCGACCATTCTGGTTCGAAAGAGTAAACTTAGAGCCATCGGGGGGTATCGGGAAACGGTAGGTCTGCTCGAAGATTATGACCTTTATGTCAGACTCATTCTTAACGGCGCAAAATTTCATATCATTCCGAAAATTCTTTTGCGAGTGAGAACCACTCAAGAACAACGTGCACGTCGAGGTAATCTCTCTTACTTCATAAATGAAACAAGATTTCGTTATCAATGTTTCCGCAACGGCTTCCTAAATGCCAAGGAATTTTTGTTCACTCTTGGCCTTTATGCCCTATTTCGGTTGATCGGCACACCTCTGCGCAATCGGCTCTATGCCGCTGTTCGCATTTAAAAACGCTCAGCTCCATCACTATTTTGAAGGCTTCAACCGTGAACAAGTTCCTCCGCCACCACTATGATCTCGAATTGATCGATCCTGCGCTCAAAACTCAAATGTGGATGACCGACAGATCTTTGATCCATCGCTTTCGTGTCAAAGCTTTTTTGATCAGTGCCTTAGTAACCCTCATTTGTGGCATAATGATCTGGCCTCTTCTGCCACGCTATTATCAAGCGCAGACAACGCTTGTCTTTAGAAGTCCCGAGCAGGGAGATAAGATCTCCTTTTTAAAACAAGATCTCGATGAAAAGGCCATTCAATCTGAACTCGATATTCTGTCATCTCCGGTTTTGACAAATGAAGTGGTCAAACGTCTCAGCCTTCAAAATGACCTTGAATTTACTGCCTCCTCGCCCTTGTCTCCTTTTGCCCTGATGAGCTCTGCCTGGTCGGCGGCCCCCCGCATCGATGCCGGGCGTAACGCGCTTGCACGGTTGATTGTCCAACATGACCGCCGCTCTTATACAGTTCGGTTCGGTTATCTGTCGAAGGACCCTCAAAAATCCACCGACATGACGGCCCTTCTTTCAACACTATATCTCGATGAACTTACGGCTCGCAAAAATAGACAATTTGCTCGAGATGCTGACATTGCAAGATCTCGTCTTCTCTCCGCAACCTTCAGACAAAGCCAACTCAATGCGGCGATTGATGAGTTAACAAAATTATCACAATCGCCAGAAGATCACGCCGCCCTTTCAGATCTGATTACTGAAAAGACAAAAGTGATCCAACAAGCCAATTTGGCTCGTGCACAAGTTGAGGAAGCGCTTGGTCGCGCAGGAGCCATCGAAGCTGACGCGGAAGTGATCACACCTGCGCTTATGCCGCTCTCTCCGCTTTTTCCTGATCCTTTGATTTTCGCGGCTGCGCTTTTATCTGCATCATTGATTTTCGGAGTAATCGCGGGATTGATCGATTTCAGTCCATTAACCCAGATTTTCAAGGCATGATCAGCGCCTTGGTGAATATGCGAGAGGCATCCGTTGGGCCCTCTCTTCAGCGCAAGGGAATGACACTTCTCATTATTCTCATGACCTTCGGCTTTAGCCTCTCCTTTCGTGAAAGAGACCTTGGCGAAACAAATCTTGATATTCAAAATGGTGCTAAATTCATATTCTGGATTTTCATACTCGGAATCGCCTTGTTAAATGTAAACAAAATTCAGCCCCTCATCGCCACACCCTCAGGCAGAGCGCTTTCTCTCCTAACAATCCTCGCTTTAACATCGGCAGCCTGGTCTGAAAAACCATTCTATTCGCTTGCCTGCGCAATTGGCTTTGCGGCCTATAGCGCGCTCGCATCTATGAGTCTGTATGAGTATTCAGATGTTGATTTCTATAAAATCATGCGACATTCACTTTTCGCATTCGTTTGCATCGGCTTTGTTGGCGCAGCTTTTTTTCCCGAATTAGCGTGGCAGCCTCCTTCCGTTGAAGAAACCACAAATCGTCTGCAAGGATTTGCTGTCAATCCAAACAATTTTGGCCGTGTCGCCGCTCTTTTATTTCTATTGGGGCTTGGGGCATGGATGACAGACGAGAAGCGGTCTTTCACCCTGGCTTTCTCAATCGCCATCGGACTAACAGGCCTTATATTATCAGGAAGTCGTACGGCTCTTTTAGCCAGTCTTCTTGCCGCCAGCTTTGTCCTTTTTCGAAAGAACCGGATTTTTCAACTTTCTCTTTTTAGCATCGCCCTTCTTTCAGTCGGCGTTCTCTTTTTTATGTCTTACGGCGTGTCACTCACCACACTCTTCAAAAATTTCAGTCGAACGGGGCTTGAAAGCGAAGTTTTGACATTAACAGGTCGTACGGAATTATGGAGCGCTGCTTTCGAGATGATCGCAGAGCGACCCCTTTTTGGTTGGGGATATAACAGTACGGAAGAGCAATTTTCGCTACTGTTCAATCACGAATTTTATGGAACACCGGTCAATCCGCATCAGATGTTACTTCATTTGACACTCGGCGTAGGACTCGTCGGGGCATCGCTTGCGCTTGTCATTTTCAGTCTTCGATTAAGGACGATGGTGACAAGGCCCAATATCCTCAATGATTTAATTTGTCTCTTTATATTGATCTACGGTCTCACAGAGGTCGATCTTTTTGGCACGCCTCTTTTCACATCACTCATCTTCTTTCGCATCACGTTACAAGATGGGCTCATAAGAGGTTATTCAAGATGATGGAATATAATTGCCTGCCAAGGAACAGGGCACAGCGCATATTGATGTGGCATTGGGGTAAAGAGGGCGCGGGCGCCAAATTCACCATGGCCATGGGATCAGCGCTTAAAAACAATAATCGCATTGTTCATGTGTCGGCTGCAAAACAGTCCGATCTTGCACGCGACTTGCGCAAACAAGACGCTATTCCCTCAACAGCCGTCTCAATCTTCAATGGCGATAAGTCAAAACTGAGTGGCAAAATTTCTGCCGCTCTGGCACTCTTGAAATTGCCACGTCTTGGCTTTGAATTTAAATCTATCCGCGATGATTTTCAACCTGATCTTCATCTCTGCAGCTTTCAGTCCATCTGGGACCTTGCCGCACTCCCCGTGCTTAAGAACGGAAAACAACCTTATATACTCTGCCTTCATGATGCTGTTCCACACCCGGGCGATGATTATCCTTTTCGCGCAACAGCGCTCAAAATGCAGATTGATGCGACAGACGGTTTGATTGTTCTGAGCGATCATGTAGCAGAAGCCGCTTGTGAACATTACAACTATCCCAAAGATCGAATCTTTAAAATTCCGCATGGTCGATTTGATTTTACGGATGACGAGGTCAAACCTCGATCTTTCCCGTCGGGTCGACCGTTTCATCTTCTCTTTCTCGGTCGCATTACAAAATATAAAGGGCTTTCACAGCTTCTTGATGCCTATCAATCCGTTCTCACGACTTCTCATTCATATAAGCTCACAATTGCAGGTTCGGGAGATCTTGAGCCTTTTCGCTCGCACATCGAACAATTGCCTGATGTTACAGTCATTAATGAGTGGTTGAGCGACGATAGCATTGCGAAACATCTTCGAGAGGCCGACGCCGTCATTCTTCCCTATCAAGAAGCGAGCCAGTCTGGCGTCGCGGCAACCGCTTTCGGAGCCGGTCTGCCGGTGATTGCGACTCCCGTTGGCGGCCTCACAGAACAAATTCAAAATCGACACACAGGTTTGATTTCTCAAACCCTTTCTGCAGCATCTTTGGCTGAAGCGATTCTTGAACTATCGAGCTCGAGCACGCTCTATGAAAGCCTGTCGCAAGGGGCGCTTCATCACGCTACCACGGCCCTCAGCTGGAATGAAATTGGCATCACACTTGGCGACGCGCTTGATCGATTGATCGTCCTTCCGAGACGACGGAACAATGCATGAGCGTCGCAAATGATCAAAACTCAAAAGCGTCTGGCGATACAAGAGTGGCGACTTTTATGTCTTCACTTTCCAAGCCGTCAATCTATGCGGCATCGACACTTTTTATCACCGCATTAGGGTCGGCAACCACTCTTCTTGCGCCAGCTTTACTGACATCAACAGAATTTGCGAATTTCATTTTACTCGCGAGCTTTTTCCAACTCGCGTCACGCCTAGATTT
>RFZR01000070.1 GCA_009920595.1 Alphaproteobacteria bacterium
GCCACGACGAGGGATAACCCGCTCCAGATGATTCCGATGATTAAACCCCAACGACCGGGGATGCGGCCAGAAGGAATCGGGCGGTTCGGCTCATTGAGCGCGTCGACATGGCGATCGAACCAGTCATTCACCGCCTGGCTCGTCCCGCAGACCAGCGGACCCGACAAAGCGATGCCCAAAACCAACAGGCCGAGGTGATCGAGAACCGGAACACCGGAAGAGACCACGCCGCAGCCAAAGGCCCACATCGGCGCGAACCAGGTAATTGGTTTCAAAAGTTCAAGAATGGCCGCCGGCGCCGGCAGCGCGAGGGTCGAGCGCGTTGAGACCGAATTCGCCATGGCATGACGGTATGCCTGACAGTTTTTTATGTCAATTGAAGCTGACGATCAGATTAGTCCTTTTCCGGACTACCCTTTTCCTCGATGCCATGACGATGGAGCTTCACATAGAGGCTCTGACGACTAAGACCCAGCATATCGGCCGAGCTCGCCCGGTTATTGTCGTTGAGCTGGAGCGCAGCCTCAATACAAAGCCGCTCGATAATGTCGGTTGTCTCGCGGACAAGATCTTTGAGCGGGACTTTGCCGACAAGCTTGGTCATCTCATCGACCGACCGCAGCAGGCTGCGCTTGCCCGGATCATCGGTTGCGGCCCGCCGCGCGATACGACGGATCGTGAAGCCAATCACCGGCGGATCCGATTCTTTCAGCGCTACGCCTGAAACTTCGACATCTTCAACCGTGCCGAATTGGCCGCGCAATACGGTAGAGAATTGGCGGATGATTTTGTGTTCGATCACGCTTGAATAAAGGAGGCCGGTATCAACACCGACGCGCCCCAACCAACGATCAAGCGGTTCGCCGCGCGCTTGCTCCTCAGTGCCAAGCTGAACAATTTCAAGAAAGGCCGCATTGGTTGCGATGATGCGACGATCCAAATCCGTGAGAACAAACGCATCAGGCATCGCTTGAATGGCGGCAAGCGCTTGTGATTGCTGACGCGGCACCACGACACCCCGTGCGCCGACAGCAAGTGGGAACAAGCGGAACATATAGAGCACCGCATTATTTTCGCGGAATACGGTTGCGCTTGTGACAGCTTGTTGTTCACCGCCAAGCGAGAGCGCAACATCATCGACGCGACCCACAGAACGCAGCGACGCCAACATCGCAGATACTTTATCAAGATCAGCGCCAGAGAACGCATCGGTAAAGGCGGAGCCCACCAAACGACGCAATTGCTTATTGAGCAAATTCGCCGCTGCGGGATTGGCTTCCACAACGCGGCCCGAGCGGCCATCGACAACGATCAGTGCTTCGGTTGCGACTTGCATCAACAAGCGATAGCGCGTCTCGACATGACGCAAACGCGCATAATCTTGCTCAATCGACAATTCCGCTGAGACAAGCCGCTGCTGCATTGAAGCGACCATGCGCATGTCACGACCAACAGCGACCGCATGTCCATCGCGACCCGCGCGGATCAACTTATAACGAACAGGAAGATCTTCGCCCGCTTTCAAAGGATGATTGAGCTGACGCCACCGCGGTGGTTGGCCCGTCACAACATCCTGCAACATCTCTGTAACTTTAGGGCGGCTCTCAAGCGTCACCGTGTCGATCAACGCTTTGCCAGGCCAGCCAATGAAAAAATCAGAAGGCAAATCGCCCGAAGCGAACACGCCATCCGTGATCATGCCGTCCGCATTGATGATGAACACAATATCGCCCGCAGCGGAGAGCACTGACGCCGCCACCGACGGATCAACCGCTTCGAGATGGGCAGAGAGCGCACCAATCCCTTGGCCCGCAAGCGGCGCAGATCCCTTTTGTATGGCCTGGTTCTGGTTCACGGAATCAACATGACTAACTTGTGGCAGACTTCCTGACCCAGGAATTGGCCAGGTTTACGGCATCATTAACATCCGCCACGCAGGCATCCGCTTCCACAAGGGCCGTCAAATTCGGATAGTCAGCGAGACCAACACCGCCAATCACCACTTTGATCGACCGATTGAGAGAATGATAACGCGCGAGCGTGATAGCGGAGCGAAGCGGCTCTAGCAAGCGGTGGCCGCCAAGCGTCAAGCCCATGATATCATAGGGTTTCTCGGCAACAGTGGCGGCAATCTCCTCGGCGCCCGCGCGCATGAGACAGTCAACATCCCAGCCATCCCGAAGGAAAAACTCCTCAACAATCTTCAAGCCGAATGTGTGCTGCTCGCCCGGTGTCGGAACGAGCAAAACTGAACCTTTTTGGCCATTTTGGTCCAAATTACCGCCATTTACGGGTCGAATCTGCCTTGTAATCTGCTGAACACGCGCCAAGCCGACCGTCACATCAACAAAATTGCACAAATCGGCTTCCCACATTTCGCCCATTGTGCGGGCGGCAGGGGCCATCAAATCGAGCAAAATGGCTTCAACACTCACCCCACGCTCGAGTAAAATCTCGACAAACCGCAAGGCATCGCGACTGTCCGGTCCCACCACAAGGCGGCAAAATCCCGAAATCACATCCCGATCGAGCGGGTTTCCAGCAGAAATCGTCTCAACAACCGCTGCGGTATCCACACCAAAATTAAGCTGCAAACGGGGAATAATGACATTCTCGACCGTCTCAGCGAGGAGCCCCCGCAAGGGCAAAGCGGCGCTTTCTTGGGCAAAGTGACCGCGAATATCCAGTCCAGGGCTTGAAACCGCCGAAAAACCGGCTGAATTGCCGGAATATCCTAATTCATGATCGGAAAAAGGGTCGCGTCGAGGTCCGGCCATGCCGCCAGCGGCTTGACCGTCTCTGTCCGTCGTATGATCGGACGTCGACACAGATAACCCCCAAACTACCCGAAATCGGGCACGATACCCGGTCCCGAATGACCGAATACGGGATCGGCGTTTACCGGCATTTCCGCCGAAATGCCCGCCTGTGACGACGAGCCCCTAAACTCCGACCTGCGACAGTCTAACGCGGATCAACTCCCAGGGACAGAGAATTCTTTCGCCCGCCCCTGATCACCATATTAAGTGTCATTTTTATAAGACGTCAACATTGCTTGACACCTATAGAGGGCAAGGGGTAGCTTTTTCTCTTGGGGGATCAGGCCGGCCGTTGGTGCCGGAGGGAGCCCTCGGGAGGATCAGGATGACCGATCCCGACCATTTCGGGGCACCGCAGCCGCAGCTTTACACAGAAGCTGAGCGGCAAAGGCGGGATTCGTCTCCTTGGACGCTGGTTCAGGGGATCCTTGCGCCTGTCCAATTCATAATCTTTCTTGTGAGTTTCGATCCTCGCGAAAACGCTCGCGCTCTACACCATCATGATCACCGGCGCGCTTTGGGAAAAAGATGTCTTCGGACAATATCTCTTCGCACCCGCTTTCTTCTGGGAAGATGTTGTGAGCTTCGGCGTCATTGCCTTGCATACGCTTTATCTTGCTGGACTCATTTTTGGATGGATGGATGACCGCACACTCTTCGTCATCACACTCTTTGCCTATGCGACTTATGTGGTGAATGCGGCACAGTTTCTTTTGAAACTTCGCGCGGCTCGCCTCTCTGCACCCGCCTCTCGGCAAGCGGAGGCGCTCTCATGAATCTACCGTTCCGTCCTTCGCCGAATGGTAATGACCGCGGCTGCACCGATCAGCAGACATTAAAGCAACGTGGACAACATGAAGTGTTCTGCGGGCTTACAAGCATCGTATGGCTTCATCGCAAGATCGAAAACGCTTTCTTTCTTGTTGTGGGCTCACGCACATGCGCGCATCTCATTCAATCCGCCGCCGGTGTGATGATTTTTGCCGAGCCGCGTTTTGGTACAGCCATCATTGATGAACGTGATCTTGCCGGCCTTGCTGATATCGATGATGAACTTGATTCCGTTGTCGGGCGTTTACTTGAACGTCGTCCTGATATCGAGCTTCTGTTTCTTGTCGGCTCCTGCCCTTCCGAAGTCATCAAGCTTGATTTGAAACGAGCAGCACAACGACTTTCAAAACTTCATATGCCAAAAGTGCGTGTGTTGAATTATTCAGGCTCGGGCATTGAGACCACTTTCACGCAAGGTGAAGACGCGTGTCTTTCCGCGCTTGCCGCCGAAGGGCAAACAGAAACACAAAACGCATCCGATCATTTGGTCGTTGTCGGTGCCTTGGCTGATATTGTTGAAGATCAATTCCGTAGGCTCTTCTCAGAAATGGGCATTGATAATGTCACATTTCTGCCAGCAAAGAAGGCGAATGCGCCACTCATCATTGGGTCCAAAACAAAATATCTTCTCGCTCAACCTTTTTTGGGTGACACCGCACGCGTTCTTGAAGATCGCGGCGCGAAGCGGATTACGGCCCCTTTCCCGCTCGGGGCTGAAGGCACAACAGCTTGGTTGAAAGCCGCTGCACAGAGCTTTGGCGTGAGTGAAGAAAAATTCGAAAGTGCAACGGCAGCCGGTCATCGTCGTGCGTTGATTGCCATGGAAGCGCATCGGGATGCGTTGCAAGGCAAGCGCATTTTCTTCTTCCCCGATTCGCAATTGGAAGTGCCACTCGCGCGTTTTGTTTCCGAAGAACTCGGTATGCGGCTTGTTGAGGTAGGCACCCCCTATCTTCACCGCGCGCATCTTTCCGAAGATCTCGCACGTCTTCCTGCGGGTACCTTATTGTCTGAAGGACAAGATGTTGAACGTCAGCTTGATCGCTGTCGTGCCGAAGATCCTGATCTTGTTGTGTGTGGTTTGGGCCTTGCCAATCCGCTTGAAGCGGAAGGCATGACAACCAAATGGTCAATCGAACTCGTCTTCACACCAATCCAAGGTTATGATCAGGCCGGTGACCTCGCCCGATTATTCTCGCGACCCCTTGATCGTCGCACAAGACTCGGGGGGCTCCTATGCAACTAACCGTTTGGACTTATGAAGGCCCGCCCCATGTCGGCGCGATGCGCATCGCTACCGCAATGAAGGGGCTTCATTATGTTCTGCATGCGCCGCAAGGCGACACTTATGCCGATCTTCTTTTCACGATGATTGAGCGTCGTAATGCGCGTCCACCTGTGACTTACACGACGTTTCAGGCGCGTGATCTTGGTGGCGATACGGCAGAACTTTTCAAGACATCATGCTTTGATGCTTATGAGCGCTTCATGCCGGAAGCGATGATTGTCGGCGCTTCATGCACGGCGGAACTCATTCAAGATGATCCGGGGGGCCTTGCTAAAGCACTCGCCTTGCCAATTCCCGTCATTCCGCTTGAATTGCCTTCTTATCAAAAGAAAGAAAATTGGGGCGCAGCTGAAACCTTCTATCGCATTGTGCGTGAATTGGCGCGCGGTGATGGTGATCGCGCGACACGCAATCCAAAGAGCTGCAATATTCTCGGCCCCACCGCTTTGGGCTTCCGCCATCGCGATGATGTGGTCGAAATCAAAAGATTACTCGGTGCGCTGGGCATTACCGTGAATGTGGTTGCACCGCTTGATGCGCGCCCGTCCGATATCGCGCGTTTGGGCGATGCCGCCTTCAATGTCGTGCTTTATCCAGAGATTGCAGAACCCGCGGCGCGCTATCTTGCAAAAACGCTTGGCCAACCGATGACAACATTTGTGCCCATCGGCGTTCATGCCACTCGCGATTTCATTCGCGAAGTTGCCGAGCTCGCAGGTGTGAATCCGGATGATGTATTAAATGATCGTCAGAGCCGTTTGCCTTGGTATTCGGCGTCTGTTGATTCCACCTATCTCACGGGCAAACGCGTTTTTATCTTTGGTGATGCGACGCATGCGCTGGCGGCAGCGCGCATTGCAAAACAAGAACTTGGCTTCGACGTTGTGGGCCTGGGCACGTTTAGCCGTGAATTTGCGCGCCCCATGCGCGAAGCCGCTGCTGCGCTCGGTTTAGAAGCGCTCATCACCGATGATTATCTCGATGTTGAAAAGGCCATCATTGACGCACAGCCGGAACTCATTCTCGGCACGCAGATGGAACGGCACATCGCGAAACGGTTGGGCCTTCCTTGCGCTGTGATTTCAGCGCCTGTGCATGTGCAAGATTTCCCCGCGCGCCATTCGCCGCAAATGGGTTTTGAAGGCGCAAATGTGATTTTCGACACATGGGTTCATCCTTTGATGATGGGCCTTGAAGAACATCTTCTTGCGATGTTCCGCAATGATCATGAATTTCACGATGGTGCGGCCCCCTCGCATCTTGGTCATGCACCGCGCGCGCCAGAACCGGAGGCCGTGCAAACAGCGCCATCAGAAAAAGCACCCATCATCACAGGCTGGGCGGCGGACGCTGAAAAAGAGCTCAATAAAATTCCCTTCTTCGTGCGCGGAAAAGCGCGCCGCAACACTGAACGCTACGCCGCCGAACGCGGTGTGCCCTTGATTACGATTGAGACACTCTACGATGCCAAAGCGCATTTCAGCCGATAGATCCGGTCTCCGGGTCGTCATACTGACGCTGGACAATCATGTGTCCGGCGCGGTGGCGCGCGTCCGGGATTAAGCGTCACCGTTCATGCGGCTTCGAATTGGGCCGATCCGGCACTCTTGAATGCATGCATCGCCGACATCGAAGACGGCGACATCATCATCGCCAATATGCTCTTTATGGAAGATCATATTCGCGCCGTGATGCCCGCACTCGAAGCGCGACGCGAATCTTGCGACGCGATGGTTGTCTTCATGTCGTCGGGCGAAGTGATCAAGCTCACAAAGCTTGGCCGCTTCCGTATGGATGCGCCCACAGGCGCAGTTGTGAATCTTCTTAAAAAACTGCGCGGCGGTAAAACCGAGGATGCGGGCGACAAAGCCAAAGCCGGTGCGCGTCAATTACAAATGCTGAAGCGTCTGCCCAAAATTTTGCGCTTTATCCCGGGTACCGCTCAAGATGTGCGCGCCTATTTCTTGACGATGCAATATTGGCTTGCGGGATCAGAAGACAATCTTGCTCATCTCGTTCGCTTCCTCGTCGCGCGTTATGGCAACACGAAGCGTGCAGGCCTTTCAACGCCTGCTTATGAAGCGCCAAAATCCTATCCGGAAGTGGGGCTTTATCACCCGCGCGCGAAAGGGCGTATCGCCACAGATTTATCCGCGCTTCCAAAAGGTCCACAGGATGCCAAAGGCACTGTTGGGCTCTTGTTGATGCGCTCTTACGTGCTCTCCGGCGATACCGGCCATTATGATGGAGCAATTGCGGCTTTTGAAGCTGCGGGACTGCGTGTGATTCCGAGTTTCGCGACTGGTCTTGATCAACGCCCTGCGATTGAGGCCTATTTCCGCGACAAAAGCGGTACCAAGATTGATGCGCTTGTATCGCTCACGGGTTTCTCGCTTGTTGGGGGCCCAGCCTATAATGATGCACGCGCTGCAGAAAATATCTTAGCTGAATTGGATATCCCCTATATTGCCGCGCAGCCGGTTGAATTCCAATCTGTTACGGAATGGGAAGCCTCGCCCCGCGGCCTTCATCCGATTGAAACCACAATGATGGTGGCGATTCCGGAACTTGATGGCGCGATCATGCCGATGGTGTTTGGTGGCCGTGGTGATGGCACGATTGGTGAACGTACCATGATGGCGCATCCCGAACGTGTAAAAAAACTCGCTCAACGTGTCGAAGCGATGATTGCGTTGAGACGCTCTGAAAAGG
>RFZR01000008.1 GCA_009920595.1 Alphaproteobacteria bacterium
AACATCCATATCTCGAATCAAGCGTTCGAATTGCGCCCGCATCACGGTTTCAGCCTCGCGCTTCATGCCAGTGGCCATGCCCGCCGCGTCCGTCATTAAGCGGGAGAGATTGTCGAGAAAAGGGTTATTCGTTGTTGTCATCTGAGTGCCCTCAACAAGTGAGCCGCCGGAACCGGCGCCATCATATGATGTTCTTTTACCATGATGATGTGATGATGCCACCCCATGGTCTCGCCTTGGGTCTTGGCTTGACGGGCGAAAATGAAAAGCGCAAGCCTCGCCGAAACTCTTTTATATTCAAAGGACACTATGCCGCTTTTCGTGATTCCCTTCCCGCAAATCGATCCCGTTCTGGTTGAATTCGGCCCCTTCGCGATTCGCTGGTATGCGCTTGCCTATATTGCGGGGCTTCTCCTTGGGTGGCGCTTGGCCATCGCCCTCGTTTCAAGAGATCATCTTTGGGGCACACGTGAGCATCCCGATCGAATAGCGATTGATGACCTCTTGGTCTACATCGCCTTTGGCATCGTGCTTGGTGGCCGTCTGGGCCAAGTCATCTTTTATGACTTTTCTTATTTCAGTGAGCACCCTGCCGAAATCTTTGCTGTTTGGCATGGCGGCATGGCGTTCCACGGCGGCTTCATCGGCGCATTGCTTGCGATGAGTTTTCTCGCATGGCATCGCAAAGTCCCACTTCTGTCTCTCTTCGACATTGCCGCGATCGTTTCCCCCATTGGAATATTCTTTGGTCGCATCGCGAATTTCATCAATGGTGAATTATGGGGTCGCCCGACTGATGTGCCATGGGCGATGGTTTTTCCACGCGCCGATGATCTGCCGCGTCATCCAAGTCAACTTTACGAAGCCGGATTAGAAGGTGCTTTGATCTTCGTGATAATTGGATTGATCGCCATGAAGGGCGGCTTGAAAAGATCGGGTTTGCTCGCCGGACTCTTCGGAATTCTTTACGCGCTCACGCGAAGTTTTGCTGAACTATATCGCGATCCTGATCCCCTTACAGAAGCTTTGCCCGGCGGCTTCACAATGGGTATGGCGCTTTCACTACCGATGGCTTTGGTCGGCCTGTGGCTGGTGATCAGAAGTTTCCGCGCAGAGGCGAAAAGCCCATGAGCGCTCTGCGCCAACGCATCATCGAGATCATCCGGCAAGAGGGACCGATCAGCGTTGAGCGTTATATGGCGCTCGCTCTGGGTGATCCGCAGCACGGTTATTATATGACGCGTGATCCGTTTGGTGCGTCCGGCGACTTCACAACCTCGCCCGAAATCTCACAAATGTTTGGCGAACTCATTGGACTCTGGTGTGCTGATCTTTGGTTGCGCGCAGGTCAACCTCCGATTTCACTTGTTGAACTTGGACCCGGACGCGGCACATTAATGAGCGATGTTTTGCGCGCAACAAAAGCCGTCACAGGTTTTCACGACGCGCTTCAGGTGACGCTTGTTGAAATGAGTCCTGTATTAAGCGACATACAAAAACGAACGCTCGGCCAGGCTCACCCCCACATTGAATGGGCCACGACCATCGCCACGCTTCCGGAAAAGCCAACCATCATTCTCGCCAATGAATTTTTCGACGCCTTACCAATCAGACAATTTCAAAAACGCAATCAGGCTTGGCATGAATGTTTGATTGGTGTGGATGATGACTCGCTGGTGTTTGGTTTGGCCCAAGAACCGATGCGTATGTCGGGTCCAGGGGGAAGCGAAGGCGACATTCTCGAATATGCACCAATCAGCGAAACAATCATGCGTGATCTCGCGCGCCATCTGGTTCAGTTTGGGGGCGCAGGCCTCATCATTGATTATGGTTATACGCAATCCGGTTTCGGTGACACGCTGCAAGCCTTGAAAGCGCATGAATTCGTCAATCCGCTCGAAACGCCGGGCGAAGCGGATCTCACGGTTCATGTGAATTTTGAATCTCTTGAACTTGCCGCGCGCGAGAGTGGCGCGCGCGCCCACGGCCCCATCACGCAAGCGGAACTGCTTGATCGCTTGGGTATCGATACACGCGTTGAGACCCTCATTCGCAAAGCCTCCCCACAACAAGCCAATGACATTCGAAAGGCGCGCGAAAGATTGATTGAACCCACGACCACCGGCATGGGTCATCTCTTCAAGGCTTTAGCCATTTCAAGTAATGATTGGCCAACACCGGCTGGATTTTGATCTCATGACCGATACGATGCCTCGCCCTCTTATGACGTCCAATCTGCAGCATAAAGGGATCGCGCATGGGTTCTTTACGCGCGAGGGGGGCGTATCGCAGGGACTCTATAAAAGTTTGAATGGTGGCATCGGTTCATCCGATGATCCGCAATCAGTCATTGAAAATCGCGCTCGAATGGCCAGAACACTTGGCGTGAATGAACCTCATCTCTTGAGCCTTTATCAAATTCATTCCGCCATTTGCGTGAAAGTGAATGAGCCTTGGTCGCTCGATCAGCGCCCCCGCGCTGATGCGATGGTGACCAATCAAAAGGGCTTAGCGCTGGGTATCGGCACCGCCGATTGTGGTCCACTTCTCTTTGCTGATCCTCAAGCGCGCGTGATTGGTGCCGCTCATTCCGGATGGAAAGGCGCGCTTTATGGCGTGATCGACTCAACCCTTCTCGCAATGGAAGAGTTGGGTGCGGAACGTTCTCGCATTCATGTAACGCTGGGACCCACAATCAGTCAAAGCGCTTACGAGGTCGGACCTGAATTCCGTGAGACATTTCTTTCAAGCGATAAAAATTCGGATCGCTTCTTCACAACGCAAACTGGAAACGGAAAATGCCATTTCGATTTACCCGCTTACATCGTCGATCGCTTGGAAAAAGCGGGCGTCGGAAACATTGAAAATCTTGCGCTGTGCACTTATGCGGACGAAGAAAGATTTTTCAGTTTTCGTCGTACGACACATCGCAAAGAATCCGATTACGGACGCTTGATTGCGGCGATTGCTCTTACCGAGTGAACAGCTTCATTCAATAATATCGGGCGTTTTCCAGCCAATGAATTGTCCCGCATCAACAGGCAACAAAATGCCTGTAACACTTCGAGCGGACGCAAGATAAATAACCGCATCAGCAATATCCTTGGCATCCACCGCATGGTTCAACGGGACTCCAGCGACCTCATGACGAAAACCGCTTTCGCCGTCATGAGGATTGGGCAAAGTGGGACCCGGGCCAATCGCATTGACGCGGATCTTTGGCGCCAGCGCCTGCGCCATGGTTTGCGTCGCCGCATGAAGTGCGGCCTTTGATAGTGTATAGGTGAAATGTTGTGGCGTGAGCTTCAACACACGATGATCAACAATATTCACAATCGACGGATCATTATTCGATGCCATGCGTGAGAACTGCCGCGCAAGATCAATCGGCGCTTTCAGATTGATTGCGAGATGAATATCAAGAGACGATTCTGAATAATCTTCAAATCGATCCGATGAAAATACAGCAGCATTATTGACGAGAAGATCAAGCACGCCGAAACCTTCGTGTATCTCCCTCATCATGTTTTGGCGAGCAGACACGTCGACGAGATCCGCTTCAACAATATGAGCCGCGCCCCCTGCAGAGGCAATTTCGGCCACAAGCTGATCCGCCTCGAGTGAGCGTTGACGCATATGGCAAATCACGCGGTAACCCGAAGTCGCAAGCGTTTTGGCAATCATGGCCCCCACACGACGCGACGCGCCGGTGACAAGGGCGGTCTTTCGCGCAGAGGATGAAGGGATAGGCTCGGTCATAAACAGCCTTGGTGAGGAGTGGACCCGAAGGAACAAGGATCCGCTTGTCGCATGATCTTCTCACGGATGAAACCACCGATCGGTTTACCTTTTGTTGACCTTATTTTCAGGCATCGCTTAGGGGCGGGCCCCGAGATTGATAAAATTCTCATTGAAGGACGTAAGAGTCTGCATCCCGTCCGCCCTCAGAGTAAACATAATGACCCGCCCGATTAATCGATTTGGCCTTGCAATGATTTGGGCCGCGAGCCTCTCAAGCCCCTCTCTCGCGGGCGGTTTGTTCTCGACCGATGGCGTTTCGAATTGGCAAGGCGGCTATATCGGCCTTCATGGGGGCGCGGGTCTTGGCACCGCAGGCTCACTCACAACAGGCGGCACGGTTTATGGCGCTCATGGCGGAATGAACATCCAGAGCGGTCAATTTGTCGGCGGGCTTGAGGGTGATTTCGACTCTTCACAAGTCAAAAACAGCTCGACGAGCGAGAGCTTCACTCAGTCCTGGACCGCTTCAGGTCGCGGGCGCGGGGGATATTCCTTCGGCACGAATCTCGCCTATGGCACAGTGGGCGTTGCCATCAGTGGAACCAATTACACAAATGTAAATTCGACCGACGCGATTAAATATGGCGTTGTCTATGGCGCGGGCATCGAAACCTTTGCGATGCAAAATGTCGTCTTGCGCGGCGAATTCTTGCACTATGATCTTGCCGCTTCAAATTATCTGGCAAATGGATCAACCGTTTCGCTCGATACGAAAACAAACTTATTTCGCTTCGGAATCTCTTATAAATTCTGAGGCTTGACGGTTAAACACACGCGTCAACTACGCCTCTTTAGGTGTTCATTAACGATAAATCCGGGAACCAAATTTCTGCCCCGGCATTTCCTCTTTCGATCATCACTTTTCCAAAATTAAGCCCGCTTCTGAGATGAAACGGGCTCATGCACGTTGACGTGCCAACGTCAGCGTAACCTTAAACTCATGAGCGCATCGCTCATCGGGTTCATGAAATTCGAGGAGTTCATTCCATGTCTTTGCTTTCACGTCTTTCTCTGGCGACGGCCACGCTTCTGATCATTGGCACCTCAGCCTATGCGGCAGATCTTCCAAGCAAGAAAGCGGCCCCGAAAACCATTCCGACTCCTGTCCAAAAAATGTCGAACTGGACGGGCGTCTATGGCGGACTCAATGCCGGTTTAGGCTTTGGCAATTTCACCAAAGAAGGCAAGGATGTTTTCGGCAACCCCACCGGCGGCACTTTGGGTGTCACAGGCGGCTATAATTATCAGGCGCCTAACAATTGGGTTTATGGCCTTGAAGCCGATCTTTCCCTGGGTAACATTAAGGGGAGCAATACAGGTTCAAGCGAAGCGCGCTATCTCAACACATTTCGTGGTCGTCTCGGTTATGCAATGAATGAGACCATGCCCTATGTTACAGCCGGTTATGCCGGCGCAACAACCCATGACTCTAATGGTGGATCAACAGTCGATAATTACCATAATGGTTACACGCTTGGCGGTGGCGTTGAAGCCATCATCAGCGGACCGTGGACCGCAAAAGCCGAAGCGCTTTACATTCATCTTGAAGAAAAAGACATTCCTTCCAGCGGTGGATCATCTGGCGCAGATTGGGGCCTTGTTCGCGTGGGTTTGAACTATAAATTTTAATTTGTATCACGCGTTTTAAAATAGAAAACCCGCTTCATTATGAGGCGGGTTTTTTATGTTTGTCTTTGACGCTAAATTAGTGTGGCGCAGTGGCTGCGAAAGAAGGTACACGCGCAGCAAAATCATCGAGCCAAGCGACAAGGCGCGGATGTTGCTTTCTCCACGCGCCTTCAAAGCGAAAATCGAGATAGCCCAAAGCACAAGCTACAGCCACCGTACCAATATGCGGAACCGGCGATAAATGGGGTGGATGCGCTTCAAGCGCCGCGAGCGCGCGCTCAACTTTTCCGGCTTGATGCGAAACCCATTTCGGTTCGCGACGATCCTCTGAGCGGAAACGTAATTCATAAATTTGCAAAATCGCGGCGTCCATAATGCCATCAGCCAGGGCTTGCATAACGAGAACATCAAACCGATCCGGGCTTTTCACCGGAATGACGCGTCCTCCTCCGCCAAGATGATCGATATAGTCGACGATTACGCGTGAATCATAAAGAACGCGTCCGTCATCAAGAATGAGTGTCGGAATTTTGCCAAGCGGATTTTGTTGACGCAGATCATCTTCAGCGCTCAGCGTGTCTGCATTCACAATCTTGATGCGATCAATCACGCCGACAATATGCGCCGCCATTTTCACTTTACGACCGAAGGGGGACGCGGGTGCTGAACGCAAAATCATAATTCTGTCTCCTCAACCATTTTTAAAAACTGTATAGAGAATGGCTAACCCTAGCAGGCTCATGCTTTCTCGACCAGCGCCCTGCTCTCGCTTATGCGCAAGGCTCACTTCGATTTTTCGGGCACCAACCAGTCGCAACGGACTTTATGACCGGGTCCTGAGCCGAGGATTTTGTCGAGAAATGTCAAAATTCCTGTCATTTCGTCTTTCAGCTTCCACGGCGGATTGATGATCAAAAGGCCGGAACCCGCCAAACCATCCCCCGCCCGTTCGTCACGGATCCATTGTTCAAGCCGAAGAATTTTCGGAATTTCAGTATCCACCATGGCCTTGTAAAACGCATCGACAGGCAATCCCGCTTTCAACGGATACCAGATCACATAGATGCCGGTTGAGAATTTCCGATAGGCCTGACGGACAGCCTCCACGACACGATCAAATTCATCACGCTCTTCATAGGGCGGATCGATCAAAACAAGACCGCGCCTTTCTTTCGGCGGTAAAAACGCATTAAGCGCTTCATAGGCATCGCGCTCCAAGAGTTTGACGCGCCCATCAAAAGCAAAATTCTCTTTCGCTTGGCGCGCATCTTCAGGATGTTTTTCAACAAGGATCAACCGATCTTCACCGCGCAACAAACCGCGTGCGATTTCCGGAGAACCAGGATAGACATCATCGCCATGAAAAGATCTTACACGATCAACCGCTTCACGATAGGGCGAAAGAAGATCGGCGATCTCTGGCGGCAATTCGGTTGCAAGAAGCCTACCAATACCGCTTAGCCATTCACCGGTCCGCTCAGCTTCTTTTGAGTGAAGATGATAAAAGCCTAATCCCGCATGCGTATCAATCACACGGAACGGAGCGGACTTCTCTTTCAGATGAATAAGGCACCGTGTGAGAGCGATATGTTTTAACACATCTGCAAAATTGCCGGCATGAAACGCATGGCGATAATTCATCAACAAAACCCGATCGGCAGCATGACATCACACAAAAGAATGTCGCTCTGCCTGATCGGAAACCCTCATCCCTCATTGCGGCAGAACAATCGAAACCTGATCTGACCGACAACCCGAGCGATCCACTTCCGGACATGTGCGAAACTCTTTCAAATCCTTTGTGAAGCAGATCCGAACTTCGCGCAACACTGCTTTGCGGCATGAGACGCTGATCATGGAGGGCTGCAGCCCCGGATTAGCCTCACTAAAATTCTTCTCGATTTCGCTGGGCGACGGCTTAGCATCGCTTGCGAGTGGCGCTTTTGAAGGCTCCAGACTCACCGGCACCTTCACGCGATCACGCGCGGTGGCAACCGCATCAAGATAGAGATCCGGATCAAGCCCCGAGCAAGAACCATGGCGGCGCCACTCATATGTGGCGAGCTTCAAATCAGGGAAAATAGAAGCAGCTTTTTCAAAGCTCGATTTTGGCAAATCTTTTCGATCTGTCGGGCAGGAAATCGGATAGCCCTTCTCATATTGAGGCCAAAGCCCATGCACGACAAAGCCTTTCTGCGCGCCGAGCTGGCATTGTTCCGGGCTGCGCTTATCCCCACCATTTGCGCAATAGGCGGGAGACCATGAAAGCGCCAGAACATAAAAATCGAACTGCCCCGGCTCAGCGCCGGTTTTGACGGACTTTGTTTGCGCTAAGCTTTGCGTCAGATCCGTGCCGATCAAAGCCATCAGCGCAACTATCATCACCTGAAGACGTCTCATCACTTTCATCCTCGTATTCCGATCTGGAACAATGAACGTTACACCAAGCCTAGTGGACAAGATGTTTGTGGTTTTGCAGTAGAACTATCAAATCTCGCCATTGCTCGCCCCTGTCACATCTGACAGGGTGACAAAGTGATGATTATGATGATGGCAAATTATGGACGCGCGGCATGACGAAGAGGACTTGGGATTTCTGGATCGACCGGGGCGGTACCTTTACTGACATTATTGGCTGCGCGCCCTCGGGAAAATTATCCGCGCGCAAAGTCCTTTCCGAAAATCCCGGCGCCTATCGCGATGCGGCCGTTCACGGCATCCGCCTTCTGCTTGGCCTCAAACCCGGAGACGCGATTCCGACCGATGTGATCGGTGATGTGCGCATGGGCACAACGGTCGCAACCAATGCGCTCCTTGAACGCAAAGGCGAGCGGATGGCCCTGATCGTCACACGCGGTTTTCGTGATGCTTTAAAAATCGGCTATCAGGCTCGCAACGATATTTTTGCACGCGCGGTTAAAAAGCCTGATGCGCTTTATGCCGAGACCATCGAAATTGATGAACGCGTTCGCGCGGATGGAACGGTTGAACAAGCGCCCGATGAAGAAGTGATGCGCCTCGCATTTCAATCGCTTCGTGATAAAGGCTTTAGCGCTGTTGCCATCGTCTTCATGCATGCGTGGAAATTTCCGGCTCACGAAAAATTAGCCGCAAAAATTGCGCGCGAGATCGGCTTTTCACAAGTTTCCGTAAGTCACGAGGTCAGCCCGCTGATCAAATTTGTCGGACGCGGCGACACAACGGTTGTTGATGCCTATCTTTCTCCGATTTTAGCGCGCTATGTAGCGATGGTTGCCGAAGAGCTTGATGTAAAACGCTCAGGCGCGCGGCTTATGTTCATGATGTCTTCTGGCGGATTGACAGCTGCCGATCTCTTCAAAGGCAAAGATGCGGTGTTATCGGGTCCTGCAGGCGGTGTCGTTGCACTCGCCGAAACCGGACGCGAAGCGGGATTTGATCGTGTGATCGGTTTTGATATGGGCGGCACCTCAACCGATGTCGCGCATTTCGACGGTCATTATGAACGCGCTTTTGAAACGGAAGTGGCGGGCGTGAGAATGCGCGCGCCTATGATGATGATTCATACGGTGGCTGCAGGCGGCGGTTCCATCCTTCATTATGATGGCACGCGCTATCGTGTGGGGCCCGACTCTGCAGGTGCCCATCCAGGTCCTGCGTGCTATCGCCGTGGTGGTCCGCTCACGGTGACGGATGCCAATGTGATGCTTGGCAAACTTGATCCTGATTTTTTCCCTTCTATTTTTGGGCCTGAACAAAATCAGAAACTTGATCGAGATGTGGTGCGCGAAAAATTTAAAGCGCTCGCGTCCGAGATTGGTGATGGACGCCGAGAAGAAGAAATTGCCGATGGGTTCATTCGCATTGCGGTTGCCAATATGGCCGAAGCGATCAAGAAAATCTCTGTCGCGCGCGGTCATGATGTGACACGCTATGCGCTGAACGCCTTTGGCGGCGCGAGCGGTCAACATGCTTGTCTCGTTGCGGATGCGCTCGCAATGGATACGATTCTTGTTCATCCTTTCTCGTCTCTGCTCTCTGCCTATGGTATGGGTCTAGCCTCCATTCGCGCGACGCGTGAGCAAGCGATTGAAAAGCCCTTTTCCGATGAGGCGCTTTCTTTATTTGATCAGGAAGTTGAACGCTTAGGGACGCTCTGTCGTACCGAAGTCGAGAGCCAAGGCGTTGCGTCGTCTGATATTACGATTCATGCACAAGCGCTTCTGCGCTACGCGGGAACGGACTCAGCCATCGCCGTGATTGTTTATTCTGAGCCCTCATCATCCTTAGCCGAACGACTGGCAACATTACGAGAGAATTTCGAAAATCTACACCATCAAAGATTTGGGTTCTCCGATCCAACAAAGTCGCTTGTGCTTGAAGCGATTGCGATTGAAGCGATTGGCGGCGGTCAACCTGTTGTATCTCAAGAAGCAAATTCAACTGCTGAGGACCTGCCGGCACCCTACGCCCGGAAACGTATTTTCAGCGAAGGAAAAAATCATGACACGCCGATTTATTTGAGACAACACCTCAAAGCAGGCCATCAGATCAAAGGTCCCGCGCTGTTGATCGAACCGCATCAAACCATCATGGTGGAAGCCGGATGGGCGGCCACGCTGAATGCACGCGATCATTTGATTTTAAAACGCGTTGAACGCCGCGAAAAACGTGTGGCAGCGGGAACAGATGCCGATCCGGTCATGCTTGAGATCTTCAACAATCTCTTCATGTCGATTGCCGAGCAGATGGGTGTAACGTTGCAAAACACCGCCTCATCCGTGAATATCAAAGAACGCCTCGATTTTTCATGTGCGATCTTTGATCATGAAGGACGGCTTGTTGCGAACGCGCCTCATATTCCGGTTCATTTGGGTTCAATGGATCGTTCGGTTGAAACCATCGTTCAGATGAATGAAGGGAAGATCAAACCGGGTGACGTCTATATGTTAAACGCGCCCTATAATGGTGGCACGCATTTACCTGACATCACCGTTTGCACACCGATTTTTGATACGGATGGCAAAACGCTTCTCTTTTGGGTCGCTTCACGCGGTCATCACGCCGATGTTGGGGGTGTGGCGCCCGGTTCGATGTCACCACGCGCGACGACGATTGATGAAGAAGGCGTCTATATTGATAATTTCCATCTCGTCGATCAAGGCCGCTTCCGTGAAGCGGAGACACGTGCGCTTTTTGAAGGCGCGCTCTATCCCGCGCGCAATGTCACGCAGAATATCAATGATTTGAAAGCGCAAGTGGCGGCGAATGAAAAAGGCGCAGCCGAGCTTAAAAAGGCTATCAGCGAATTTGGTCTTGATGTCGTCAAAGCCTATATGGGCCATGTACAGGATAATGCCGCCGAACATGTAAGGCGCGTAATAGAGCGGTTACGCGATTCATCTTTCTCCTATGAAATGGATAATGGCTCGGTGATCAAAGTGAAGATCACGCTCGATCATAAAGCGCGAGAAGCGACGGTTGATTTCACCGGCACATCACCGCAACGCGGCGATAATTTCAACGCGCCCGAACCTGTGACGCGAGCCGCCGTACTTTATGTCTTCCGCATCATGGTTGATGATATGATCCCGATGAATGCGGGGTGCTTGCGTCCCATCAAGGTGATCTTGCCGGAAGGCTCGATGCTCTCCCCACGTTATCCCGCAGCGGTTGTCGCGGGCAATGTTGAAGTGAGCCAAGCGGTCACGAATTGTCTTTTTGGCGCGTTGCAGGCAATGGCCGCCGCGCAAGGCACGATGAACAATCTCACTTTCGGCAATGCGCGTTACCAATATTATGAAACGATCTGCTCGGGTTCTTCCGCTGGTCCCGGCTTTGATGGCGCAGCGGGTGTGCATGTTCACATGACGAATTCACGACTTACCGATCCCGAGATTCTTGAAAATCGTTATCCGGTCTTGCTTGAAGATTTTCATATTCGGGAGGGTTCAGGCGGTAAGGGGCAATGGAATTCAGGTGATGGCACAAGCCGCACCATACGTTTCCTTGAAACGATGGATTGCGCGATTCTCTCAGGCCATCGCCGCATTCACCCCTTCGGCCTTGATGGCGGTGAAGCCGGTGAAATCGGGCGCAATTTCATTACGCGAAAAAATGGACAGATCGAAGAGCTGAAAGGCGCCGATCAAACACTTCTTGAGCCTGGCGATAAAATCACGATTATTACACCCACCGGCGGTGGCTATGGTCCGCCGTCAAAGCGCGGCAAGTAGACTTAAATCAATAGACGCCTTTGAAGTCGCCGTCGTCATCACTTTCAGGTTCTGGCGGCAAGAGCGCAATGACCTTCGGATCGATTGGACGTGCGGCCGGCACCGGCACAGTGACAGGCAGGCCTGAGGGCGCATTCATTTCCGCAACCGCAGTCGCGTTTTGATCGCTTGCGGTTGGACGATAATTGAGACCCGCAATTTGATTGGCAGTTGATGGCGCTTTGATGCGCCGCGCGAAATTTAGTTTCGGCTGACAGATCCGTCTTTGATAACCTGTGTCATGGCGCATCAAATCGAGATGCAAATGATCAGCGTGATAAGAGTCAGATCCCGGCGCGAGAACCGTTGTGAAATAGTCGCACGCATTGACAGTGATCTCGCGTAAGAAAGCCTGATCAGTTGCTGAACCCCGCCAACCTTCGCGCACGCTGATCTTACGACCATTGGCAAAGCGGAACCCCATAATGTCGACGGCATTACCGAATGAATGTTCAGAGATCCGCGCAAACCATTTCGAATCCTGATTGCGACAAGAGTAAGACCCGACCGTCATCGCCTCAACGCGTTGGCCATAGTAAAGCTGCGCTGCCGGCTCAACGATTTCTTTGACCCATCGATCAACACTTGAGATGGCCGAGCACGACATGGTCGCACGGCTCGTGAGCCCCACAGTGCCATTCGCAAAAGCGGCGACTTTGAAAGGTTGCTGCATGCCGCACGCCCCGGGCCCGTCAATCCGCGTTGCCGGTTCGATATAAGCAGAGGCCTGCACAGCCCCTGATGAGAGGCATTTCGCTTCAAGTTCATCGCGCCAAGGCGCACGCGTGTCAAAACGCATGCCGCACCCGGCAAGCGCGAGAAGAAGCGCCACGGAAATGAGGCGCGCGGGCGTAAAAAATTTCATGGGCCCGAGGATAGACGCCCATGGTTATTGCGAGGTTAAAGCGCTGACGATTTCATCACGTCTGTTGGATGGCGGAAAGCATCCAGGCTCCCGGACCGTCACGGCGGAAGGTCCAAAGCTCGGTCACTTGCTCAGGTTGGCCGCCCGAAACCACACGGCCAGAGGCGCGCTCGATCATCGTATCAATCAGCGAGAATTTCATCGCCACCGTCGCATAGTCGGTCGCACCCTCGCCCCACGCTTCAGCAAGATCACCTTGGAGAAGCCGCACATCGCTCACGCGATTGACGAGTCCCTGGCCCGCATTGCGCGCGAGGTCTTCGGCGAAATAGGCGACCATTTCCGGTGTGGCGACATTTCGCAACGCATCGATATCCTCACGCGAATAGGCATCTTGTACCGCGTGAAGCTTCTCTTCGAACGCCGCGTAATCAGCCTGATCGATTGTGACCGGACGCACCGAAGGCGCGGATGATTGAAAACCCGAACCGCCGCCAAAACCGTTCGGTGAGGGTTGCGGGATCGGTCCAAAGCCCGCGCCCATCGGCGCCACGCGTCGGGCAAATAGTCCGAACAAAAATTTCACCGCGAAGTAGATGAGGCCGAATTGCAGAAGCAGTCCAAAAAAGGACATTCCCCCACCCATGCCACCGAAGAACCCGTTCCCAAACATCATGCCGAACAGGCCTGCGCCCAATAATCCCCCCATCAAGCCGCCACCGAAGCCGCTGAAGAGTCCACCGCCAAATCCGCCCGCAGGGGCATAAGACGGAGAGTAACTCGGCGCGGTTGGCTGGGTATAGGACCGTTCAATCGGTGCTGCAGGTTTCGGCGCGGTTGAAGTCGAAGGGGGACGCGAAAAGGTGAAAGACCCCCGGCTACCGCTCGAAAACCCTGATCCGGCCCGTGCATCCGCAGGCGTATTCACCAATGTGGTGAATAAAAAAACCGACACCAGAAGGCCAAGACCGGCCAAGAAAAAGCGCGACATCAGCGGGATCCTCGAACAACGACCCCCTCTATATGGTTGCGCTTCGGCCAAAGGAAAAGGGGTCAGGATTTAAGTGCCCATCGCGCGGCGGCAGCATCATCATCCGCTTTGGCCTCAACCCAATCGCCAACTGTGCCATCGGCGCGATATTCTTTTTTCCAAAAGGGCGCGCGCGTTTTGAGATAGTCCATTAAAAATTCACACGCGGCGAAAGCTTGCGCCCGATGCGTGCTCGCCGTACCAACAAACACAATGCCGTCGCCGGGTTTCATCACACCATAACGATGGATCACGCTGACAGAGGATAAAGGCCAACGCGTGCACGCTTCATCAACAACGCGTTTGATTTCGTCTTCAGCCATGCCGGGATAATGTTCGAGTTCAAGGGCTTTGAGCCGCCCACCTTCACTGCGGCAATAACCGATGAATGTGGCGACCGCACCGACATCTTCACGCGGCGATGTCAGTGCTTCTGTTTCTTTGCCAGCATCAAAGACTTCAGCCTGAATGCAGATTGTGATGCGCGTCGTCATCTTTTAACCACCGGTCATCGGCGGGAAAAAGGCGATCTCGCGAGCGCCCGCAATCACATCTTGCGGCTTAGCATGAACACGATCAATTGCCGCGCGAACAAGTTTTGGATTTTCAAAAGCCGAGGCATAGCCTTCATCACGCTGAGAGAGCCACGCCGCAAGCGCTGCAACTGTCAAAATATTCTCAGGCACATCAATAATTTCTTCGGCCACGCCGACACGCTCGCGCACCCAGGCAAAATAGACGAGTTTGATGTCAGTCATCGGCTTCGACCACATGACGAATACCGGCGCGGAAATAATCATAACCGGTATAAAGCGTCAAAAGCGCAGCGATCCACAAAAGTACAATGCCAATGGAAGTGGTACCAGGCAACACACGCTCACCGGCAGGACCCGCGATCAAAAATCCAACTGCGACGAGCTGAAGCGTGGTCTTCCATTTCGCAATCGTTGACACCGGAACACTCACACGAAGTTCAGCCAGAAATTCACGTAAACCCGAAACAAGAATCTCACGGCTCAAAATCACAATAGCGGCCCAGATGGAAAAACCGGAAATCGTGCGATCGGTCACCAGCATCATCAGAGACGCGGCGACAATCAATTTATCAGCGATCGGATCCAGCATACGCCCAAGTGATGATTGCTGCGCCCAAGCGCGCGCGAGATAACCATCAAAAAAATCCGTAATCGCAGCGGCAGAGAAAATCCCGAGCGCGATCCAACGCATCACATTTTCTTCCGGCCAGAAGAGACAGCCCACGACAATCGGCACCGCCACAACCCGACCATAGGTCAGGATATTGGGCAGCGTGAACGGGCCAAGCCGTCGCCTTTTCTGAGGAGTCGTCTGTTGAGGCATCGTCATAGCGGCAGAAAACAGACTGGCAGGGCCCACGTCAACTGTTTGACGTAAAACCCCTATTTCACATGGCGAAAATCATCCCAAGCACATGCGGTTTTACGCGTATAAATTACGAATCGGCCACCGCCCGCTCCCCACGAAAGCCCTAACGCCCCCCATCATGGAAAAAATCATAAACGGCTTTGGCGGTTGCTTCATTCACGCCGGGCGCTTTGGTGAGATCTTCAAAAGAGGCCTGTGCAATGGCTTTCGCAGTTCCAAAATGCAAAAGCAGCGCGCGTTTACGACGCGGTCCAATGCCCGGAATCTCATCGAGCGGATTAGCGGTGAAGGCCTTCTTTCGTTTGGCGCGATGCGTTCCAATCGCAAAGCGATGCGCTTCATCACGCAAACGCTGAATAAAATAAAGCGCGGGATCGCGCGGCGGCAAACGAAAGGGTTCACGTCCGGGAATGAAAAATTGCTCGCGCCCCGCATCGCGATCAACACCTTTCGCGACACCCACCATCGGCACATTTTCAAGACCGAGCTCCGCAAGCACACTGCGTGCGGCATCAAGTTGCCCCTTACCACCATCGATCAAAACAAGATCCGGCCAATCAGGCATGGCATCATCGGCCCCCTCTTGAGGTTCCGTTTCGCGTGGTGACTCTTTTTGAAGGCGCGCGAAACGCCGCGTTAGCACCTCACGCATCATCCCAAAATCATCACCGGGCGTAAGCTCTTCGGATTTGATATTAAACGTTCGATAATGCGGCTTTGAGAAACCCATCGCTCCTGCAACCACCATCGCGCCCACGGCATTCGTGCCCATGATGTGCGAGTTATCATAGATCTCAACGCGACGCGGCGGCTTCTCCAATCCAAAAACCGGAGCGAGCGAAGCAAGCAATTGTTTTTGCGAAGCGGTATCAGACAGTCGACGCGAGAGCGCTTCGCGCGCGTTCGTTGCCGCATGATCAACGAGATCGCGTTTCTCTCCGCGTTTTGGAGTGCTGACTTCGATTTTATGCCCCGCGCGTAAAGACAAGGCTTCAGCGAGAAGAGTCGCATCTTCAAGATCATGAGACAACAACACCAAACGGGGCGCAGGTTTGTCGTCGTAAAATTGCGCTACGAATTGCGTCAGAATCTCTTCAACCGCAATGGATTTATCAGCACGCGGATAATAAGCGCGATTACCCCAATTCTGATAATTGCGGAAGAAAAAGACTTCGATACAAAATTGTCCTGCTTCTTCATGAAGCGCAAACACATCGGCTTCTTCAACCGTTTGCGGATTGATGTCTTGTGTTGAAACAATCGCCGACAACGCCGCCAAGCGGTCACGAATGCGGGCTGCCGTTTCAAAATCAAGGGCATCAGAAGCCTCTTGCATGGTTTCAGCGAGACGCGTTTTCACCGCTTGGCTTTTGCCGGAAAGAAAATCGCGCGCTTCCGTCACAAGCCTTTGATAGCCCGGTGCATCAATCTCTCCTGTGCATGGCCCCGCACAACGTTTGATTTGATAGAGGAGACACGGCCGCGATCGATTTTCATAATAGGAATCGGTGCAGGTGCGCAAAAGAAACGCGCGTTGCAAAGCCGCAATCGTTCGATTAACCGCCCACACACTCGCGAAGGGTCCAAAATAATGACCCTGCCGCGTGCGCGCACCACGATGTTTTGTAAGCTGCGGGGAGACATGATCGGAGGTCACGAGAATATAGGGAAAGCTTTTATCGTCGCGCAACAACACATTGAAACGCGGCTTCAGCTGCTTGATATAATTGGCTTCTAACAGCAGCGCTTCGGTTTCGGTTTCGGTCGTGACAAATTCCATCGCCGCGGTTTCAGCGATCATGCGCGCGATGCGACTCGTATGCCCCACTCCGCGTGCATAATTCGAAACACGTTTTTTCAGACTCTTGGCTTTGCCAACGTAAAGCACCGATCCTTCGCCATCGATCATGCGATAAACGCCGGGTGCATTGGGTAAGGTTTTGAGCGCAGTTTGAATGACTTCGACACCCGCCTTCAAGCGCTGCGGCGTCGCATCACTTTCAAGCCCGAGATCAAGCTCCGCCTCGGCGTCGGGCAATGCCTCATCCTCTGCCTCGAATTCGAAATCTTCGGGCAGGTCGGCGGACTGATCCGGTGACTCAGGCGATCTAGGCGGTCTCGATGTCATGAAATCCGATTTAGGCGTTTCGCTTCAACTTGACAAATCGCACTCTTTTGAGGACCTCTAAGCCTATCGCAAAGAGGGGCGCGCTGCGCGCTTTTTCTCTTGTCATCCGGTCGTGCGGTTCCGGGTTGATGGCGTGTCTCTCCTTTCAATTTTTTCCTGAAACCCAAGGACCGCATCTATGATTTTTTCACGAAACAACCGCGTGTTTTTTGTAGCGTTGGGTTTCGTTACGTTTTTTGTAAGTGCTCTTTCACTCAGAATCCCCTCCGCCCGAGCAGATTCGATCCTCGTTTTCGCCGCCGCCTCGCTCAAAGAGACGCTTGAAAATGCAGGCAAAGCTTTCACGGCAGACACGGGAACCGAAGTTAAGTTTTCTTTCGCCGCCTCTTCCGCACTCGCCAAGCAAATTGAAGCGGGCGCACCCGCTGATCTCTTCGCCTCGGCCGATCTCAAATGGATGGATTATCTTGATGAAAAAAAATTCATTCGTTCAGAGACACGCAAAAACATCATCGGCAATCGACTTGTGATCGTTGCGCCTCAATCATCAGTGCTAAAGTCGATCGAATTTACTGAAGAGGCTTTTACAAAAGCACTGGGCGACGGCAAGCTCGCCACCGGTGAAGTCAATTCTGTTCCGGCTGGAATTTATGCCAAAAGCGCGCTGCAAAATTTAAAGCTCTGGACGTTTGTTGAATCAAGGCTCGCGCAAGCCGATAATGTTCGGGGCGCCCTCGCTTTTGTTGCGCGGAATGAAGCACCGCTTGGAATTGTTTATGAGACGGACGCGCGGGTTGAACCGCAAGTAAAAATCATCGCGCGCTTTCCCGCTGAGAGCCACGCACCAATCATCTATCCCTGCGCCGTAACAGGCCAGAGCAAAAGTCCGGAAGCGGAACACTTTTTGAACTACCTCACCTCACCGAAGGCGAAAGCAATTTTTGAGACAGCGGGATTTATTGTGCTTGCGCAATAAATCTCAAACAAAGCTCAACGCAACAAGGGCGCGAGTGCTTTAAAGTCAGGCGTACCCGCGCGCTCGATCAATTCGAAAAATGCCATCTCAGCAGAGATAACCGTAACGCCCGCTTTTTCCATACGGCGCTTTGCCGCTTCAACATCAGACGCGCTGCGGCTTGAAATGGCATCACCAACAACAAATACAGAATAACCTTCTGCCACGGCGTCGAGTGCGGTTTGCAAGACACAGACATGCGCTTCCATACCGACAATCAGAAGGTGCTTGCGGTGTTGATGAGCAGCAAGATGTTCGGCAATCGCCTCATCCCGCAAACAGGAGAAAGCTGTCTTCGCGAAAACAGGCGTTACATGACCACAGGCTTCACGCAACTTCGCATCCGTCGATCCGAGACCTTTCGGATATTGTTCAGAAATCGTGATCGGTAATTCAAATTGACGCGCTGCCGCGATCACCAAACGCGCGCGATCGATCATCGCTTCAACATTATGGATCGTGTTGATCAATTTGTCTTGAATATCAACAACAAGAAGCTGCGATTGATCTCGACGCAACAGAAGCGAATGATGGTCCATCACTCACGCTTCATCTGGAATGAAATGCAACACCGTCGCATTGATGCAATAGCGCAAACCGGTCGGGCGCGGTCCATCAGGAAAGACATGGCCTAAATGCGCATCACACACCGCACAGAGAACTTCGACACGCCGCATCCCGAGCGAAAGATCCTCATGTTCTTCGATGAGTTCTGGTGCAATCGGTTGGAAGAAGCTCGGCCAACCTGTGCCCGATTCAAATTTGGTGCGCGATTCAAAAAGATCCGTTTCGCAGCACACGCAGCGATATACGCCTTTACGTTTCTCGTCCCAACCCGGTCCCGTGCAGGCGCGCTCGGTGCCATGTTCACGCGCGATGCGATATTGCTCCGGCGTCAAACGCTGCCGCCATTCCGCTTCGCTCAAGATCAATTTTTGAACCTTTTTTCTGTCACTCATGGTCCATTCTCTCTTTTTCGCCGCCGCGTCATCGCCTCTTTTATCAGGAGGCCTTTCACCTCACAATGAGGCGACGAAGGCTCTAAGCGATCTTTCAATAGGGAACCCCTCTTTTACCCCGATGTTCTCACTTCCCGATCTGCCCTACGCTCATGATGCGCTCCAGCCCTATATGTCAAAGGAGACACTCGAATATCATCACGACAAGCACCATCTCGCTTACGTGAATAATGGCAATAATCTCGTGAAGGGCACGGAATTCGAGGGCAAGTCTCTCGAAGACGTGGTGCGCGGTTCCT
>RFZR01000071.1 GCA_009920595.1 Alphaproteobacteria bacterium
GGAAAAAATGGTCGGAGTGGCGGGATTCGAACCCAAATCTTCTGCGATCACGCTCTGGGCAAAGCCCAACCGCATGATCCATTTAAGTCGTGGGTTCGACAATGCGCTGCGGAAATTTATCGGGAAAAAATGGTCGGAGTGGCGGGATTCGAACCCAAATCTTCTGCGATCACGCTCTGGGCAAAGCCCAACTGCGTGATCCATTTAAGTCGTGGGTTCGACAATGCGCTGCGGAAATTTGTTTAGGAAAAAATGGTCGGAGTGGCGGGATTCGAACCCACGACCCCTAGTCCCCCAGACTAGTGCGCTAACCGGGCTGCGCTACACTCCGACTGCCCTCCCTATATTGAGTGAACCTCGTATTGGCAACCCGAGACGCGCCGCCTCACTCACCGCGCGAGGCGCGGCTTTCGCTCGCAACGATCCGTGCGGTTGAAATCAGCTGACCGCATTCTTCAAGCTCGGCGAGAACCGCCTGCAGTTTCTGCGAGACTTGGCTTGAAACCGATACGCCGCGCCAGGCCGATGGCAACATGCGCGCAACCGCTTGCGGCGATGAGCTGTCGCCCTCGTCTTCAACCACTTCTCCAAAGAGCCCGAGCTGCGCTTTGTTACGCTTAGCAGTGCGCAGAGGCGCGCGTGGACGCGGCGCAATCAAAGCCGCGAGATCCTCAGCGGAGCCGGGTTTCGGCGCGCTGAGAGGTTCTGCCTCGGCTTTGGCTTTCAGTGGTGAAGCGAGAACCACACGCTCGGCGGCAGCTTCTTGCATAGCGGCCTTGGCAGGCAATTTCCCTGTACGCCCGATGGCCTGAATATATTTCGGGCCCTCTTCCTTGAAGATGCGCTGCACACCGCGGATCGTATAACCGGTTCCATGCAGCAAATGCTTGATGCCGCGCACGAGATCGACATCATCAGGACGATAAAAGCGACGACCGCCCCCGCGTTTCAAAGGCTTGATCTGAGAGAAGCGCTGCTCCCAAAAACGCAACACATGCTGCGGCAAATCGAGATCGCTCGCGACTTCGCTAATCGTTCTGTAGGCGTCTGGAGCTTTATCCATAACCGCGCCCTCCCTCATGAAACGAGATCAGAGCCTAACGGGATCAATCCGAGTCGGGAACCGGCTCGCCATTGACGCGGGCTTTCATGATGTTTGAAGGTTTAAAAACCATCACGCGACGCGGCTCAATCGGCACTTCGACACCCGTTTTCGGGTTACGGCCAACGCGCTGGCCCTTATCGCGAACAAGGAAGGAGCCGAAAGAAGAGAGTTTCACGCTGTCACCCCGCGCGAGTGAGGCCGAGATTTCCTCAAGCACCAATTCCACGAGCGCAGACGACTCGCTGCGCGACAGACCGACCCGCTGATAAACGGCTTCGCTCAATTCCGCGCGTGTCACAGTTCGTTGCGCCATACCCACTCCTTATGCCCCAAAACCCTATTGCGGGCGAAACAGCGCGTCAATGCTCTATTTACTAAGATTTTTCAAGCGCTTCCTTACCATCGGATGAGCGCAGACCCCCAGGTGAAACCACCCCCCATGGCCTCAATCAGGACGAGTTCACCCTGTTTGATCCGGCCATCATGGCGGGCGACTGAAAGCGCAAGCGGAATAGAAGCCGCCGATGTGTTGCCGTGCTGATCAACGGTAATCACCACTTTCGATGGATCGATGCCAAGTTTTTTGGCCGTGGCGTCAATGATACGGCGATTGGCCTGATGGGGCACGAACCAGCTGATGTCGGATGCCGCCATGCCAGAACGGTGAAGCGCCTCATCCACTGTCTCAGCCAGATTGACAACCGCATGGCGGAACACTTCCTTGCCCTCCATGCGCAAATGGCCGGTGGTCATTGTGGTTGAAGGCCCGCCATCGACATAAAGCTTATCAAGATGGCGACCATCGGAGCGCAAATGCGTGCAGAGAATGCCACGATCCGCATTCGTACCAACGCCCTCTTGCGCTTCAAGGATCACGGCCCCTGCCCCATCACCAAACAAAACGCAGGTGGTGCGATCCGTCCAATCAAGAATGCGTGAGAATGTTTCAGCGCCAATAACCAGCGCGCGTTTCGCTGATCCTGTTTTCAAGAAATTATCAGCGGTGGTGAGCGCATAAACAAAACCGGAGCACACCGCTTGAACATCAAAGGCCGCTCCGCCTGTTATGCCGAGTGCGGCTTGGACCTGCGTGGCCGTTGATGGGAATGTATAATCAGGTGTTGCGGTGGCAAGCACAATCAAATCAATTGAATTTGCATTAATCTTTGCATCCGCGATTGCCGCTTTCGCGGCTTCGATCGCAAGCATGGATGTCGTTTCACCTTCGCTCGCAATGTGGCGCGCGCGAATGCCCGTACGCTCGACAATCCATTCGTCATTCGTATCCACCAATGACATGAGATCCGCATTGGTCATGCATTTTTTGGGAAGATAATGACCCGCACCAAGAATGACGGAACGAAGAGTCACGACGTCACTCCTTGATCAGACGGAGGCGTTGTTTGTTTCGCTTGATCTGCGGCTTCAAGACTTGCGAGAGACGATTGCAACGCGGTTTGAATACGATCCTGCAGATCATATTTAACCATATCATATCCAACATCGATGGCGGCGGCAAAACCAACACCATCTGTGCCGCCATGACTTTTAATCACAACACCATCAAGACCCAAAAACACACCGCCATTCACTTTACGCGGATCAAGGCGATCTTTAAGAGCGGCAAAAGCCGAATAGGCAAAAAGATAACCGATACGGCTCATGAGGCTCGAACCCATCGCCTGACGCAAATAGGTTGCGATTTGTTTGGCGGTACCTTCGGCTGTCTTCAATGCAATGTTGCCAGAGAAGCCTTCAGTGACAACGACATCGACCGTGCCTTGACCAATATCATCACCTTCAACAAACCCTTCATAACGCAAAGACGGGAAAGGAAGTTCACGCATGACGCGACCCGCTTCGCGAATTTCATCAAGGCCCTTCACATCTTCAGTGCCAACATTCAGGAGCCCCACTGTCGGCGTATCGAGATCAAACAAAATGCTCGCCATCGCTGCGCCCATCAAAGACATGGTCACGAGGTGACGTGAGTCCGCACCAATCGTCGCACCGACATCGAGCACGATCGACTCGCCCCGAATTGTCGGCCAGATCGCAGCAATCGCTGGTCGATTCACGCCGTTCATCGTGCGCAAACAAAAGGTGGCCATGGCCATCAAGGCGCCGGTATTGCCAGCCGAAACCGCCGCATCCGCTTCACCGTCTTTCACAGCCTGGATCGCTTGCCACATCGATGATTTTCCGCGACCGCGACGTAACGCCTGGCCCGGCTTCTCATCCATGCCGATGAAGATTTCTGACGCCCGCACCTCACTGACAGTTGCAAGACGCGGATGGTTTACAAGCAAAGCGCGAATGCGCTCGGGATCACCGAATAGCAAGAAACTTATTTCAGGATGCCGCTCGAGCGCCAAAGCGGCACCGGGAATCACGGTTTCAGGCCCGTGATCGCCCCCCATCGCATCAAGCGCCAGTCTAACCCGTGCCGCCGTCATCGCGCCTCAATCAATTTTGGATCGCAATTCTGGATCGTGAGCGATCCTGGATCTCTTGCACCGAATCCCGTCGGCCCGTTCACATTCGATTTCGACATTAGCGGTCCGGGCCGCTCGGGCCAACCCCCTTGCCTGCCCTTCTCCATAAGCCAGATAGCATCATGATTTAGATTTGATGGCCGCAAGCTTGGCAAAAGGTGATGGCGGTTTATCATCATCATCTTCGTGATAGTCGAAAACAACGCCTGGCTTTTTCGGATAGGGATCGAGAGACAAAGCCGTAAATTCTGCGGCAAGCGCACCAAGATCAATCTGACCATCAATAATCGGATCGGGGCCCTCTTCTTCGCTGTCTTCGCTTGATGCGTCTTCACGCGGTTCATCATAATCAACCGACACCGCCTCATGGAAATCCATATCAAAAGACTCAACCGACAAAACACAAAGCCTTGTGACAATGCCAGACACATCGCCGCGCACTTTCACACGCGAGCCTTTGCGTATGAGCTTGAATGATGCGTTGAGTTTAACAACGGCTGGAATATCAAAAAGTTTTGCAAGGCCCGCGCGCTCTGCTTCTGTCGCTTCGAAATTTACAACCAAGCCATCGGGCTTAATCGTTGCAACATCAATCGGATGAGTGAGAGGCAAAGCCTTCTGATCATGATCTTGAGATGTTGACATAAGATCAGTCCTTCTCCGCATTGATCATTAAGGCACGCGCTATGGCATCAGATGTGAAAACATCAAACGACGTCTGATCGAGCGTCTTTGAAAAAAGATTCACATAGGAGATCAAATTTTCAACAGTGGCGTCTGACGGTGGCTTTGATGCATAGATATTGCGGATGAGCACCGCTTTCAAAACCGCGTGATCCTCTGACTGCAAGGCATCGACATATGCACCCGCGCGACCGAGAAAAGCCGCAGCCATCTGTTTGATACGTTTGGGAACGCCAAGATCGCCAACGCCCATTTCACGTAACATGCCGTCGAATTCGGAAAAAATCCGATCAACAAAATCGCGCGCGAGATCCGGCGCGGGCGACGGGAGACTGTTGAGCCGCCGTGCAATGAGTGACGCATGAAGCGTGAAAGACTCAAAGCGTCCTTCAAACGTATCTGGCACCTGATAGACGCGATAGAGAGGTTCAGCCCGGGCCGCCGCCATCACGGCGCCATAAAGCCGATCAAGTATCTCACGGTTCGCGCGTCTTTGCCGAAAGTAAGAGAAAATACCCATGATCCGTCCACCGAACCCCGAAAGGCGCATCCGCTGCGCCCCTTGCCATGGCTGCGGGGTAAGGCATAAGGAAGGGGTCGCGCAAGAAAAATCCCGTGCCTGATCCTAGGCCATACCGGAGTCTTTTGCCCTATGAATGGTTCACTGCGTAAAAATGCCTCATCCCTTATGCGGACTGCGGCGCTTTCGGCTCTCCTTTTGAGCCCGCTCGCCGCCTGCACCACTGCGGGACCGCAGACGCAAGGCTATGTCATCGATGAACAGGCTGTTGCGGAAATCAAACCGGGCATGGATGCGAAAAAGGTGCTTTCGATTTTGGGAACGCCTTCGACAGTTTCAACGGTCGGCAATCAGAGCTGGTATTACATCAGCCAGAACACCAATCGGAAATATATGTTCCAGAAACCTGAAATCACCGATCAACGCGTGCTGGCTGTAATTTTCACAAAGGCATTGAAAGTGGAGAGCATCGCCAATTATGGCATGAAAGATGGTGAAGTGTTCGACTTCAACAAAAACACCACACCGACTGGCGGGACCGATCTTTCGATTGTGCGCCAAATGTTGCGGATGGTTGGTTCAACCTGATCCTGCCCTCAAAAAAATCAGGTAACAAAAAACCCCCGGACAATGTCCGGGGGTTTTGTATTTTGAGCGTTTCCGAAAAAGATCACGCCATGTGGGCGAGGATCGCAATCAGAAGCAAGGCAACAATGTTGGTAATCTTGATCGCCGGATTGACCGCAGGACCTGCGGTGTCCTTGTAGGGGTCGCCGACAGTGTCACCTGTCACCGATGCCTTATGCGCATCCGAACCCTTCAAGTGCTTCACGCCATCCTTGTCGACAAAGCCATCTTCAAAGCTCTTCTTCGCATTGTCCCATGCGCCACCACCCGAGGTCATCGAGATCGCAACGAAGAGACCGTTGACGATCACGCCCAAGAGCGATGCACCGAGCGCTGCGAATGCATTGGCCTTCGAGCCTGAAACGAACAAGACGCCGAAATAGGCGACGAGTGGCGCAAGAACAGGGAGAAGCGACGGCACGATCATTTCACGAATGGCTGCTTTGGTGAGCATATCAACCGCACGCGCATAATCGGGCTTATCTGTGCCCTGCATGATGCCAGGCTTCGCCTTAAACTGACGACGCACTTCTTCAACGACCGAACCCGCCGCACGACCCACCGCTGTCATGGCGATGCCGCCAAAGAGATACGGGATGAGACCGCCAAAGATGAGGCCCGCAACAACATAAGGATTCGAGAGGTCAAATGAGACCGTTCCGATATCCTTGAAGTAAGGCACGCCCGCTTTCGTGAAGGCCGCAATGTCATTCGTATAGGCGGCGAAGAGAACAAGAGCGCCAAGACCAGCTGAACCGATCGCATAGCCCTTTGTCACAGCTTTCGTTGTGTTGCCTACGGCATCAAGCGCGTCGGTAACGTGACGCACTTCTTTCGGCAGACCCGACATTTCGGCAATACCACCGGCATTGTCGGTGACTGGACCGAAAGCATCGAGCGCGACAATCATACCGGCAAGGCCGAGCATGGTTGTCACCGCGATCGCTGTTCCGAAGAGGCCAGCAAGCTGGAAGGTTGCGATGATACCTGCAACGATCACCAGTGCCGGAAGTGCGGTTGATTCAAGCGATACTGCGAGACCTTGGATCACGTTCGTGCCATGGCCGGTCACAGACGCTTGTGCAATCGACACAACCGGACGCTTGCCTGTACCTGTGTAATATTCCGTGATCCAGACGATGAGCCCGGTCACTGCCAAACCAATCAGACCGCAGATGAAGAGTGCTTTGCCGGTGATGTCCATGCCATTGGCCTGACCGATCACGCCCCAACCGATCTGGTTGGTTGAATACCAAAGACCAACAATCGACAACACGCCTGTTGCGATGAGGCCTTTGTAAAGCGCACCCATGATCGAATTATCGGAACCAAGCTTCACGAAGAAGGTGCCGATGATCGAGGTGACGATGCAGGTCGCACAAATCATGAGCGGATAAAGCATCGCGGAAGCGAGAATGCTCTGACCAGCGAAGAAGATCGATGCAAGAACCATCGTCGCAACAACCGTCACCGCATAGGTTTCGAACAAGTCAGCCGCCATACCGGCGCAGTCGCCGACATTGTCGCCAACATTGTCAGCGATCGTTGCGGGGTTACGCGGATCATCTTCCGGAATACCGGCTTCAACTTTACCGACGAGGTCGGCACCGACGTCTGCACCCTTGGTGAAGATACCACCACCAAGACGCGCGAAGATCGAGATGAGCGAAGCACCAAAGCCGAGCGCAACGAGCGCATCAACAACGATACGATCTGATGCGGTATAGCCCATCGGGCCTGTGAGGAGCCAGTAATAAACGGCAACGCCGAGAAGTGCGAGGCCTGCGACGAGCATGCCTGTTACGGCCCCTGCTTTGAAGGCGACATCAAGACCAGCGGCAAGCGACTTAGAAGACGCTTGCGCTGTGCGCACATTCGCACGCACCGACACATTCATGCCGATGAAGCCGGCTGCCCCTGAGAGCACGGCACCGATGGCGAAGCCAATCGCGACAGGGAGCTTCAGAAGTGCTGCGATCACAACGAACAACACAACACCAACGATTGCGATCGTTGTATATTGACGCTTGAGATAAGCCTGCGCGCCTTCAGCGATCGCAGCAGCAATTTCTTGCATGCGGGCATTACCCGCGTCGCGGCCATTCACATCCGCAATCGCCCAGATACCGTAGGCGATGGCGAGAAGGCCACCCAAAATGATCAAGCCCATTGTCATGATGCTGTTCCGTCCTCTTTTTTAT
>RFZR01000072.1 GCA_009920595.1 Alphaproteobacteria bacterium
ACGGTTGTGAAGACCGTTATTCCATATTTTGAAACTTTTGTTGCGCGTTTCCCAACGATTGATGATCTTGCGCGCGCGGAACGAGATGAAGTTTTACGCCTATGGGCTGGGCTTGGTTATTACTCCCGCGCGCGCAATCTTCATGCATGCGCGCAAAAAATAGTGAGCGAGCATCAAAGTCAATTTCCGAAATCAATCGAGGCTTTGAAAAAACTACCCGGCATTGGCGCTTATACAGCCGGTGCCATCGCTTCTATTGCCTTTAATCAAAAAGAAGCGGCGATTGATGGCAATGTTGAGCGGGTGATCACAAGACTTTATGCGCTTGATCGACCCGTAACCGAGCTAAAAGACGTCATCAGAAAAAAAGTGGAAGCGCTCATCCCTGAAGATCGGCCGGGCGATTTTGCGCAAGCGATGATGGATCTTGGTGCAACGATCTGTATTCCGAAAGCGCCGCGTTGTTCGCTTTGTCCTATCATGAAAAACTGTGCGGCATTTAAGGCAGGTGAGCCGACACTTTATCCCGTGAGGCAAGTGAAGAAAGCCAAGCCACATCGCTATGGCGCTGCGTTTATACTCAAGAGAATGGATGGTGCCGTGCTGCTTGAGGATCGACCGGATCAGGGTCTGCTTGGGGGTATGACGGGCGTTCCGACAAGCCCATGGCAAGAGTTGGAGTTAGAAGAAGACGTGATCCTTAATTCAGCTCCCGTGAAAGGACGCTGGCAAAAGCTTGAAGGCGTAGTCACACATGTCTTCACCCATTTTCATTTGACCTTGAGTGTCTATCATGCGGACGCGCCAAAGACGATGAAGATTAAGTCAAGCCATCGTTGGTCATCATCTAATGGACCGGAGGGTGAAGCGCTGCCGACCGTGTTTAGAAAAGTGATTGCGCTCGCAAAAGCGTGAATTAACGCGGCAAAAATTTTGCGGTGAGCGATAAAGTGGGCGTCGCTTGCACAAGCCCGCGTGAGACAAGATCTTCGAGATGCGCAAAAACAGAAAGCCCTGCGGCACCATATAGACGCGGATCAAGACCCCGATAAAGCTTTGTAACAAGCTCCGGAATCGTCTCAACGCCTTCGCGCACAGAGTCGAGGATGCTTGTCTCGCGCAAACGTCGATGTGCCAAGAGTTGAGGTACAAAGCGCGAGGGGTTTCTCACCGCTTCCCCATGACCTGGGTAGTAAACTTGATCGTCCCGCGCGATCAATTTTTCAAGCGAGCGAAGATAGGGCTGCATAGCGCCGTCGGGTGGTGCCACAATGCTTGTGGACCATCCCATCACATGATCGCCCGAAAAGAGAGCTTTTTCATTTATCAAAGCGAAAGCGAGATGATTGATCGTGTGGCCGGGTGTTGCCACGACTTGAATTTCTATGTCTCCAAAATGGATGTGATCATTATCATTCAAAATGCGATCAGGCTGATAATCATAGTCTGATGACGCATCGAGCGGATTGATCTCACCGTCATTCAAAGCGCGCGCCAGCTGATGCGGGCCGCATCCCATGAGCGGCACGCTCGCGAATGTCTTTAAAGTATTTGCAAGTGGTGAATGATCGCGATGGGTGTGAGTGACGAGGATGGCATTGAGACGCGACGTCCCGATAGCCTTCATGATTAAATCACGATGGGCCAGGTCGTCAGGCCCTGGATCGATCACGATCATATCACGATCACCAACAATATATGTGCAGGTTCCTGTGAAGGTGAAGGGGCCTGGATTAGGCGCGATCACGCGCTGCACGATCGGGCTTAAGCGCTCAATCCGCCCGGCTGCTGGCATATTACGATCGAAGTCTGGTTGTTCACCCATAATGTGTCGCATACACTATTTTTGCGCTGCGACGCAATGAAAGGCGTATATACGCGCGCATCGTTTCTTGGTGCGGGCCGTTAAACATCACATATCATCATTATCAGCGAGCGTGAGGCCGAGCCCTTCGTGCACACCCTTTGCGTCAATTTCATCAGCGATCATGCGCAACCAACATGCAAATTCATTGGGTGGGGAGTTGAGGAGAAGTTGAGCAATGGCGACAAGCATGGTCGCGCATTCCGCCTGCCGTTCGGAAAAATCCCGATCCATAACCATTTGCTTGCTCCTATGGCACCAAATCGATAGGAGAAACGTTAAGTGTGAGAAGATGTTCCGTCGCTTGTTCACGAACCAATTCCGGGGGAGAGGCTCTTTATGGCAGTTCTGATTACAGGCGGTGCAGGTTATATCGGTAGCCACATGGTGCATGATCTCGTTCAGCGCGGTGAAATACCCGTTGTTCTTGATGATCTTTCAACCGGATTTGAGTGGCTCTTGCCTGCGTCGGTTACTCTCATCCGTGGTGATATTGCGGATCAGGCGCTTGTTCGTAAAATTATCGAAGATTACAATATTGATACGATTGCCCATTTCGCCGCCAAAATCGTTGTGCCTGACTCGGTAACCGACCCGCTTGGCTATTATGAGTCAAATACGGTTAAAGCGCGAAGCTTGATTGAGAGCACCGTCAAAAACGGTGTGAAACAATTTATTTTTTCATCGACCGCAGCTGTTTATGGCGAGCCGGACGAAATGCCGGTGAGCGAAGACACCCGACCGAATCCCGTTTCCCCCTATGGTCGTTCTAAACTGATGGTTGAGTGGATGCTTGAAGATGCGCGTCATGCGCATGGTCTTCAATCCATGATATTGCGCTATTTTAATGTTGCGGGTGCCGATCCCGAGGCCCGATCGGGACAGGCAACGCCGCGTGCGACGCATCTTATTAAAACGGCATGCGAAGTCGTCACCGGCAAACGCCCTTCCATGAGCGTGTTTGGAAGTGATTATAAGACACGCGATGGCACATGTATTCGCGATTACATTCATGTGACGGATCTTGCGGCCGCACATAGTCTTGCGCTTGATTATCTTCGCAACGGCAATCCCGGCATCATGCTCAATTGCGCTTATGGCCATGGATCATCGGTGAATGAAGTGATCGACGCGGTAAAGCGTGTTTCGGGAGTGGATTTTGCAGTTCACTATGCCCCACGTCGTGCAGGTGATCCGCCAGAAGTCATCGCCACAGGGAGTAAGATCAAATCCGTGCTCGGGTTCAAGCCGCGTTATGATGATCTTGATATGATCGTCAAACATGCCTTAGCATTTGAGGAAAAGCTTCAAAGTCGTTCTTGAGACTTCGCCCCCGACGTGAAGATTCAAGTCTTAGGGTTAGTGGCTTCATCATCATCAGCTGTCTCATCATGGCGGCTTTTTCGTGCGGCTTTTTGTGTTACTTCGCCGCCTTTTCGACCAGCTTCAGCCGCCAATGCCGGATTTTTTGAAAAGCTTCGCTGCTCAGGCGCGACGCTTTGACCGCCCTTACGGCCCGCTTCGACAGCGAGTGCGGGATTGCGGGCAAAGCTTCGCTTTTCCTTGGGCACACTCTCGCCCCCTTTACGCGCGATCGCGCGTTGACGTTCCGCATCCATCGCGGCAAAACCGCGAGGGCGCACGATCGGCCGTGCACCATCCTTTGCCATGTCGATCATCCTCCTGCAAACACAGGGGAGCGTTTTTGAAAATGATCCTAAATGGCGGCTTGTCGGTTTAACTTCGACGTCGCAATTTTTGAAAGCGTGTGGTCGAAATCTTTCGCCGTCGCGAGACTTTCATGCAAAGACCGAGCGGCATCTTTCTGACCGAGCGTTTCAGCCCATGCGATCAGAGTCCCGTAACGATTAATGCCATAATGTTCGATCTCCTGAAGTGCTGCGAGCAAAGCGGCATCACGTGTATCATCATCGCTGATGTCTTCAGCGAGAGATTTGGCTTCCTTGAGAAGGCCATCAATGCCCGCAGCATGATGGGCATTGGCTTTCATCTTTAGGTCATGCATTACGGCTTCTAATCGTTTAACACGGGCCCCAATCTCATCTTTATGTTTTTTCATCGCCGATTTGAGGTCTTTTTGCGTTACCTTTTTCTCGAAGCCGTCACTGGCTTGCAAAATCTCGTTCTCCGCATAGTACACATCATTGATGGTGCGCTGATAGAGATCGTTCAGAGTGGTAAGTTTCATCACTGACTCTCCTCATGCAAGAATGCCTTCAAGGCAAACGCGGACCGTTCGCAGAGGTTCCGCCTTAACGAGTGAGGGTTCAGACTTAGGTTTGAAAGGAAGTGAGAAATTGATTTTCTCAGTGACTAATTTGGATTTCTTTTTGATAATCCCAATAGGGAACTTTTGACCTTCTGTTGAAAAAAAGTGCTTTGCTGATGGTCGCGCGAACCACATTCTTTAAAAATGGTTTGGTAATTATTCCCGCAGGATAGATACCTTGCGACTCATTCCACATTTCAGGAAATCTTGTGATGATGATGAGCGGAACGTCCTTGAACTTAGGAATACTACCGAACAATGTGATGTCCACGGATTGATCAGACAAAACGAGTTCGCTGATAATCAGCCCCGGTTGTTCTCTTTCGATAAAATCACGGGCCTCATCCGCAGTTTTCGCAATCCCGCAAAGACTGTGTCCTAGCTCTTGAATAAGAGCGCCGATCAAATCGCCTGCCGCTGGATCGCTATCAATAATGAGCACTTTCGTAGAAATTTCTCCAGCGATTGATGCGTTGCCGAGTTCGACAAGTAAGCGGGCCTGCAGGGGTGATATCCCCATCACGTAAGCGATGTCTTCGTCGTCAAGGCCCTCGAGCGTCCGCAACAAGAAGGCAAGCAGTGGACGCTTAGGAATTCTTCTCAGGATCGTCTGTGCGGATTTTTCCATGGCGCAGCGACAGGACGGATCGAAATCATCCAAGCGGGCGGGAAGGGCATCGACCAGACTCCCGAGCAATTTCAACCGCAGATCGACCACATGACCATTTGGAACAGATGAAAACCGTGAATCTGTGCCAGACAGTATGTTTGTTAGGATGGTTTCCAGGCAGGCGTCCGCTCGCGCAACATCACCGAATAGGGCTCTGCTAAACCGTCTCAAAACCGGGATCTCGGCGATCAGGGCGCGTGCCAAGGTCATTTTAATGTCCGAGAATCTAATTTAGTACCTACTTATTCAAAAAATGCGTCTAAATCGGTAAACGCGACTGAACGGATAAAGTTCCCCCATTTCTGCGCTTTTTGGTGCAGTTTATAAAATTAGCGAAAAATATTTTAGCTAAGGGAACCGCCGTCCTGATCCGGAGTTATCGGATTAGTATTTTTCATAAGCGTATAAATCACGATCATCAAAACGTGCCGATGGAGATAGATTGATGACGACACTCCCCCGTCGAAGCCCCCTTACTGGCCTTCGAGAACTGACTGATCGGGCGGCTTTAGGCTCGATAGATCAGCAGATCGGACAGGAATTGAGGGCGCTTTATAATGAAGTGCTCGCAGAGCCAATCCCAGATCGCTTGTTGGCTTTGATTGCGAAGTTGGATGAGTCTGAAACCCCAGCGCCCGATGAAGAAGCGGAGATCACTTCATGAATGATCCTTTAGAGATCAGGGCGTCGAAAGATATTCGTATCGCTCTTGTGGCTGCGATGCCCAATCTCAGGGCCTTTGCCATCTCGCTTTGTGGCAATGCTGATCGCGCTGATGATCTCGTACAGGAAACGCTCATGAAAGCTTGGGGCAATATCGGTTCCTTTACCGAAGGAACAAATATGGCTGCATGGCTTTTCACTATTCTTAGAAATATTTTTTATTCTGACTATCGCAAGCGTCGTCGCGAAGTTGATGATCCCGATGGTGAGATGGCAGGTCGGCTATCGACCTTGCCAGATCAACCGGGTCACATGGACTTTCTCGATTTCAAAGCGGCTTTGCAAAAACTCCCGCCCGATCAACGCGAAGCTTTGATCTTGGTTGGAGCGTCGGGTTTATCTTATGAAGCGGCGGCTGAGATATGCAAATGTGCGGTCGGAACAATGAAAAGTCGGGTTAATCGGGGACGCGCGCGATTAATCGAACTTTTGGCTTTAAAAGGCCACACCGATTTTGATGGTGACGGACGGTTTGCTGCAGCCACACAAGGGATAAATTCTTTAAGCGCTCATTCGGCGCGCCTAGACTGAGCCGCGATATCCGTCATATCAACAGAAGTCGAGACTCTTTTAAGGTGTTTTTGCTTTATCAGAAACCTTATTGAGTTTTGCCTCTTCAGCGATCATCGTATTACGTGAGCCATTCACTGCTTCGATGAATACGCCTAAAGTACTCAAAACTCCATAAACTGCTTTGCGTTCTTCAAACATATTCATAATAGATGCGCGCTCGGCATTAAAGGCTGCCATTTGAATATCAAGCAATTCAAACAAAGTTCGCTTTCCGCCTTGGCCTTCGCTGAGACTTGCCGTTTTCGAACGAGCTGAGGCGATGGTCGTATAGAATTTTCTCAAATCGGCTTCAGCTTCATCGCGATCAAAGTTATAGCGATTTTCTTCTTGCTCTTGGCGAGCGAGCAATTGTCCCAACTGGCCTTGGGCTAATCCACCATCCATAAATTTATAGGTCATAGACACAATGGCTTGGGCATCGAAATTGTTCCAATAGGTACCCGTATATGATTTTAACGTTGTATCTGTTTGGAATACGAATTGCGGAAGAAGACTTGTCTTTTTTGCTTCAATTTCAAGTTCAGACGCGCGTTTTGATAACTCATCAGACCGTAATCGGGGACTTGTTTGGGGCAAGAGATTAATGGCCGTTTCCACTTTTGCGGGGGTGTAATCAGAGAGATCCGGAGCCGGCTTTAATTCACCGGGTTCCGCTTTTACCAAACGCTGGAAACGATCAAGTGCATTTTGTAACTCTGCTTCGTTATCGGCCGCCACCGCGCGCGCATCAACCAATCGGGCTTCAATCGGGCTTCAACACGTTTGACATCAGCGACCGTACCATTGCCATTGGTCTGATTGAGTTGAACCAATTGCTGAATTTCTTCTAAGGCAGCGATGTTATCGGCGTTCAAACGCACGAGATCACGGGTCTCAACAACATTGAGATAGGCCTGTGCCATGGCTTGCCCAATATCATTGATCCGGGCGGCAAGATTAAATTCTTCGGCGGATGCCAGTTTCATCGCCCGGGATATATTTCGATCTGTCGTGCCGAAATCGTAAAGTAGCTTCTTCCCCGACAAAGAAACGATATATCGTCTGCCATTTCCAAGCGTGGGTTCCCTAAAAAGCTCATTACCAAAAGGAATCGTATTGGTGCTCTGATATCCGTAACCGTGCGCAAGCGTGCTATCGAGTTGGAACCCTAGATTGGCTTCAGTTACAATAATTCCCGCTTTCGCTTCGCCCAAACGCCCTTTTGCGACCGCCACCTGCGGATGATTTTTTACGGCGAAATCGACAACTTCTTTCAGATTATCCGGCAAGGGCTTAACTTTGCTTTTTGACTTTCCGGCGGATTTTTGATCGGCCGATCCTTTTTGTCCGGCAGGTTTTCCAACAGAATTTTTGATAGAACCCGGTTGGGATTGCCCTGTCTGAGGAGTTGTACCTTCCGTCTGGGCAATTCTGATCGTTTCGGTAATATTTGAGTTGACAC
>RFZR01000073.1 GCA_009920595.1 Alphaproteobacteria bacterium
TTATTTTATTCTCTTCGCTTCTCTGCATTCGCTAAACCGCTTCTTTACCATGCTGATCCTACCGTCCGCATCACTTGATCGGGGATTGTGGATTAGATGGCGTCTTTGCGTAAATTATCTGCCGCTCGCGCGGTTGTACCCTCGGTGCGCCGCTCACCGCGCGTGGCAAGCCCTCAGCTCCGCGCAACCGAAGATTTTCGCGATCGTATTCTGCGTGGCGATTGTATTGAGCAATTGAAAGCTTTACCAACAGCAAGCGTTGATCTCGTTTTTGCCGATCCGCCCTATAATCTCCAGCTTGAAGGTGCGCTCAATCGCCCTGATCATTCACTCGTTGATGCGGTTGATGATGAGTGGGACAAATTTTCAAGCTTCGCCGATTATGATGCGTTTACGAAAGCGTGGCTCACTGAAGCACAACGCGTGATGAAGCCGAACGCGACACTCTGGGTGATTGGCTCCTATCATAATATCTTCCGTGTCGGCGCAATCATGCAGGATCTTGGCTTCTGGATTTTGAATGATGTGATTTGGCGTAAAGCCAATCCGATGCCGAATTTTCGGGGTCGTCGCTTTACCAATGCCCATGAAACAATGATCTGGGCATCGCGTAACGCCTCGTCAAAGAGTTACACATTTCATTATGAAGCGCTCAAAGCTGCAAATGAAGATACGCAAATGCGGTCCGATTGGTATTTGCCGCTTTGCACCGGTGGTGAGCGGTTGAAAGATCAAAAAGGCAGCAAGGTTCATCCAACACAAAAGCCTGAACAACTTCTTGCGCGTGTAATCCTGTCGTCTTCAAATCCTGGCGATGTGATTCTTGATCCGTTTTTTGGCACGGGTACCACGGGTGCAACCGCGAAGAGACTCGGTCGTCATTTCATTGGCATTGAACGTGACGCAAACTATGCCGATGCTGCGGAAGCGCGCATTGCCGGTGTTGAACCGCTCGAGGATCATGCGCTTGCGCTCTCTCCGACAAAACGCAGCGAGCCGCGTGTGCCTTTTTCTGCGGTGATTGAAGCCGGTCACATCAAGCCGGGCGAACATCTTGTTGATTCACAGAAGCGCTATAAAGCGTTGGTCAAAGCCGATGGTTCTTTGATGGTGGGGCCTGTCTCTGGCTCGATTCATAAAATTGGTGCTTTGGTACAAGGGCTTCCGGCCTGCAATGGGTGGAACTTCTGGTATAAAGAGCGCGGCGGCAAGCTTCAGTCGATCGACGAGTTTCGAGCGGCCATTCGTAAGGCTATGCCCATCGATTGAACAGGCCTGCGGATCAAAATGGATCATTTGTCATCCGAACTTTGTCTCGATCTTGATCCGCGCGATTCGGCATTTTTCAATAATCCCTATCCCGCCTATCATGCAATTAGGCAACGCGCGCCAGCGTTTTACTGGAAACAATATGGCATGTGGTGCTTTGCTTCACATGCAGATGTGACGACCTTGTTTCGCGACAAAAGATTTGGGCGACAGATTCTGCACAAAGCCACGCGTGAAGAGTTGGGTTGGCCTGAATTACCATCCCATGTGAGAGCATTCTACGATGTCGAAGATCATTCGTTGCTTTCGCTTGAACCCCCGGACCATACAAGACTGCGTACGCTCATCAATCGCGCTTTTGTTTCTCGGCAAGTCGAGCGCTTGGCGCCGCGCATTGAACAACTCGCTCATGAATTGATTGACGGATTTCAATCGAAAGGCCGTGTTGAACTTATTGAGGCCTTTGCGACACCCATTCCTGTAATTGTGATTGCCGAACTTCTTGGCGTTCCGACAGATATGACTCCCCAGCTTTTGGACTGGTCACACAAAATGGTGGCCATGTACCAATTTGGCCGCACGCGTGAAGCGGAAGATCTAGCAGTTAAAGCCACGAATGAATTCGTGGCCTATCTCAAAGCCTATATCGCGTTACGTCGAAATAAACCTCAAGATGATCTGATCAGCCATCTGATTCTTTCGGAAGAAGAGCTGATATCAACCTGTATCTTGGTGTTGAATGCGGGGCATGAAGCCACAGTGCATGCACTCGGCAATGGGGTGAAAGCAATTTTGGAAGAGGGTATTGATGCGCGCTCGTTACTTTCCGATATAGCGCGCGGCGAAAGACTTGTTGAGGAGTTGTTGCGTTTTGATGCGCCGCTCCATCTTTTTACACGCTTTGTTCTTGAAGATTTGGAGTGGCAAGGGATCAGCTTAAAGAAGGGCGAAGAGATCGGGTTAATGCTCGGGGCAGCCAATCGCGATCCCGCGCGCTTTGTTGATCCTGATCGTCTTGATCCCTCGCGCGATCCAAACCCACAGCAGAGTTTCGGCGGTGGGATTCATTTTTGTGTCGGGGCACCACTGGCGCGGTTAGAAATGCGCGTTGCGCTTAAAGTCTTATTTGAACGCGTGCCGGGGCTTAGGCTCATACACACGCCTCTTTATCGCGATGCCTATCATTTCCATGGACTCGAAAGGCTGGATGTGGAGTTTTAGCCTGCTGTCGCGTCTGCGGTGAATGATGTCTGTTTTAGCCTTGCATCGATGCTTGTGTCGGCGTCTAACAGCGCTCCTGAATTTTCGTTACGTGTGAGTCGATCATGTCTTCCGCAAACTCTGCCCGTCCCTTTGATGATATTCGTTCCCTATTGGCCAAAATGCCCTCGCCCGATCAGGAAAGCATTGATGCCGCGCGTGAGCGTGATCGCTATCTGACAAAGCCGCCGGGCAGTCTTGGGCGCCTCGAAGAGAAATCGTCTTTCACATGGCCGGATGGCAAGGCACTGCGCGCCCCACGGCACGGCGCCCCTTGGTGGCGGTTTTTGCCGGTAATCATGGTGTGACCGCACAAGGCGTGTCGCCTTATCCGTCAACGGTCACGCAACAAATGCTCGATAATTTCGGCGCGGGTGGCGCGGCGATCAATCAGATTTGCAAGACATTCGACATCGGCTTCAAAGCCTATGATCTCGCGCTTGAAATACCGACTGGCGATATCACCATCGAACCCGCAATGGATGAGAAGACTTGCGTTGCCACGATGGCATTCGGCATGGAAGCGATTGGCGGCAATCATGATCTCTTGGCCATCGGTGAAATGGGCATTGGTAACACAACGATTGCCGCAGCGCTTTATGCAGCCCTTTATGGCGGGCCTGTATCGCATTGGGTTGGGCGCGGCACGGGCGTTGATGATGAAGGGTTGAAACGCAAAATTGCCGCCGTTGAAAAAGCGCTTTCAACTCATGCCTCTATTCTGAACGACCCGCTTCTTGTGTTGCAACATCTTGGCGGGCGTGAAATTGCGGCGATGGCCGGCATGATTTTGGCCGCGCGCATGGAGCGCATTCCGCTTGTGATTGATGGTTATGTGGCAACGGCTGCGGCGGCTGTTTTAAACGCCGCTCATCCTTCAGCACTTGATCATTGTTTTGCGGGTCATCTTTCTGCTGAAGGCGCGCATCGCGATGTGTTGGAACGGCTTGGCAAAAAGCCTTTGCTCGAGCTGGGCATGCGGTTGGGTGAGGGCTCTGGTGCTGCGTTGGCGATTGGTGTGATCAAAGCCGCGCTTGCATGCCATGATGGTATGGCGACATTCGGTGAATGAATGAACTTTGTTGGCTTCGCTCTATGAAGTACGCGTTCGGCGGGAAGCGTGATCATTGCCACAGTGCCTTGTCCTTCTCGTGCGGCGAGCGAAAATTCGCCGCCGTGCATTGAGGTTAAACCTCTTACGATCGGCAAGCCGAGGCCTGCGCCCTCTTTCGCCGATTTGATGGCCAGTGTACCACGCCCGAAGCTTTCAAGAATGATCGGAATTTCGAAAGCAGGAATTCCTGGGCCGGTGTCCGCCACTTTAATGAATTGCCCGCCTGATTTTGTCGCACCAATTTCAATCGTGATCTCGCCGCCTTCCGGTGTGAATTTAATCGCATTCGATAAAAGATTGAGAATGATTTGTCTGATCGCACGCGGATCTGCGCGAAGCGGCGCGAGTGCAGGATCGATCATCAACAGCAAAGACAGATCACGGCTTTGTGCTCGCAATTCAACGAGATGCGCGCAATCCGCGGCAATGTCGGCAAGCGATATTTCGCTCTCAACAAGATCAAACCGTCCCGCTTCAATGCGTGAAAGATCGAGAAGTTCGTCGATCAATCCAAGCAGCATACGGCCGCTTTCATGAATATCGCGTGCGTAAGCGCGATAGGCTTTGACACGATGACGACCTAAAAGTTCGGCTTCCATGATTTCGGAGAAACCGAGAATAGCGTTCAGCGGCGTACGCAATTCATGGCTGATGCTGGCAAGAAAGCGTGATTTCGCGGTGTTCAAATCTTCCGCGCGTTGGCGTGCTTCTTCAGAACGAAGACGCGCCTCTTCAAGTCCGGCGATGAGGGCATCACGATTATCGCGCAATGCTTTGCGCTCAGCGCTGCTGCGCGCCATACGCCACAAAAGAATAAGTCCAAACAAAGCCAGGAGCGCGATGATGAGCACCGATTGAGACCGTCCCGCTTCCTCTGATAGCGTGATCAAAGCGAGTGCGAAGACAGGCAAACAAAGAAGAGCATCGCCTATATGAGGTTTGAGCGCTTGCCCAAATTTTTCATGAGTCTGCGCAAGGCGCAGTGACGGGCGCGTGAGCTCTGGGGCGATTGTGAGTCGTCGGGACAAGGCCATGGGTCAACTCTCTTCTCCCCAGAGATTTACGTATGTCCGGTTAAAGGAGCTTTCCCCAATTCACTCAAATGCGATGCAACTTGAAAATCGCGCTCTGGTTGACCGAAAGTCGCTTGTGGGGGACTGTGGTGCCTGAGAAGAGCGGAGTGATCTGATGAAGCTTTATGATAGTGTTCGTGCCCCCAATCCGCGCCGCGTGCGGATTTTCTTAGCCGAGAAGGGGATAGAAGTGCCGCGCGTGATGGTTGATCTCGCGAGCTTTGAACATCGCTCGGACGAATTCACAAAGCTCAATCCGTTTCGCCGGACGCCGACGCTCGAACTCGATGACGGTACAGTGATTACCGAATCCGTCGCCATCTCGCGTTATTTTGAAGAAATTTATCCTGAGCCGCCCTTGTTCGGCCGGTCTCCGTTAGAAAAAGCAAGGATTGAAATGTGGAACCGTCGCGTTGAGTTGGGATTTATGACTGAAGTGCAAGCGGTGTTTCGTCATGGCCATCCCGGTATGGCGACGCATGAGATCCCGCAAGTGAATGAATGGGCGGAAGCGAATAAAGCGAAAATGATGGCCTCTTTGCGTTTGATCAATGATCAGCTTGGTGAAGTGCCGTTTATCGCGGGCGAAACCTATTCAATTGCCGATATCACTTTGCTCTGTGCGGTGGATTTTATGAAGCCAACCAAAATCAAAGTGCCCGAGGATCACACGCATTTATGGCGGTGGTATGAAGACGTGAATGCGCGACCGAGTGCGAAAGCCTAAGACGAGCTAGGAATATTAAGATGAATGATCTGCCCGCACCGCATCCGGTGTTCAAAAATTTGATTGAGCAAGCACAAAAGCACGCACCCTTGAAAGTGGCGGTGGTTCATCCTTGTGATACGACAAGTCTTGAAAGCGTTGTGAGTGCAAAAGAGGCAGGGCTTATTGATCCAATTCTTGTTGGACCCGAATCCAAAATTCGTAATGTGGCGCAAAATGCGAAGATCGATCTCGCCTCATTGCCCATTGAGTCAACCGCACATAGCCATGCGGCCGCCACCCGTGCGGTTGAACTTGTGCGCGAGGGCCGTGTTGAAGCTTTGATGAAAGGCTCTCTCCATACAGATGAATTGATGGGCGCAATTGTCGATCATCAAAAGGGGCTTCGTACAGAACGGCGCATCAGCCATTGTTTTGTGATGGCCACAAGAGGACATAATGAACCTTTGATTGTGACCGATGCGGCGATTAATATCGCACCAACACTTTCTGAAAAAGCGGACATCGTTCAAAATGCGATTGATCTGGCTCATGCGATTGGACTTGCGGATGTGCGTGTGGCGCTTCTTTCTGCAACAGAGACAGTGAATGCGGCAATCCCGTCAACGATTGAAGCGGCAGCCTTGTGCAAAATGGCGGATCGCGGACAGATTACAGGTGCAACGCTTGATGGCCCGCTCGCGCTCGACAATGCGATTGATATGGGCGCGGTCAAACAAAAGCATATTGTGTCACCCGTTGCGGGCCGCGCGAATGTGCTTGTCGTGCCCGATCTTGTATCGGGGAATATTTTAGCGAAGACGCTTTCTTTTATGGTCCATGCGGAGGCAGCGGGTCTTGTTGTCGGCGCGCGTGTGCCGATCATTCTCACAAGCCGCGCGGATAGCGAGGCGGCGCGGGTCGCCTCTTGCGCTTTGGCCATGCTGGCGGTGCATGCGGTAGATAAAAAAACATTATAATCCCACGCCGCAGAGCAGGGCGGCGATTTTGTGCCCTTGCTTCAACATAGAATAATCCTCTAAACTCCATGATGAGTTTAATGAATTTGGAACACCGACATGCCTCACCTTGATGATGTTCTCGCTTATCTTGATACGCATCGGGCAGAGGCGCGCGAGCGTCTGTTTCAATGGTTGAAAATAGAATCCATTTCGACTGACCCCGCCTATAAGAGCGAATGCGTTAAAGCGGCTGAATGGTTGAAGGCGGAACTCGCGTCACTCGATATCAGCGCGGACGTAGCGCCCACGGATGGCCATCCTGTTGTGCTTGGGCACATCGAAGGACGCGCAAAAAAACATGCGCTGTTTTATGGACATTATGATGTGCAGCCGGTTGATCCGTTAAATCTTTGGGAGAGCCAACCCTTTGATCCGCAACTCGTCACCTTAGATGATGGACGACAAGTCATTCGTGCGCGTGGCGCAGCGGATGACAAAGGCCAAGTGATGACTTTTGTGGAAGCCTGCCGCGCGTGGAAGGCTGTGACCGGATCTTTGCCGATTGGTGTGACTTTTATGATCGAGGGCGAGGAGGAAGATGGTTCAAAACATCTTCCTGATTTTTTGAAGTCTCATCGTGATCGATTAAGAGCTGACGTTGCATGTGGGATCAAGCAACGCCGCAAATCACAACCGGGTTACGCGGCATGGTTTACGAAGAACTCACGGTCAAAGCCGCAAATCGTGATTTGCATTCGGGCCTCTATGGTGGCGGGGCGCAAAATCCGATTCGCGTGCTGAATAAAATTCTCAGCGATTTGCATGATGCTGAGGGCCGGGTGGCTCTTCACGGCTTTTATGAAGGCGTTCCTGAAACACCCAAGCAGGTTCTTGATCAATGGGCCTCGCTTGGTCTCACATCAGAGTCATTCTTAAAGCCCATTGGTCTTTCTGAGCCCGCAGGTGAAAAGGGCCGCATGTTGATCGAGATGGTGCAATCGCGTCCAACCTGTGATGTGAATGGCATTATCGGCGGCTATACGGGTATAGGCGCGAAGACCGTCATTGCCGCGGAAGCGAGCGCGAAAGTCTCCTTCCGTCTTGTTGGTGATCAGGATCCTGCAAAAATCCGCGACGCGTTTCATGCGCATGTGCGTGCGAGAT
>RFZR01000074.1 GCA_009920595.1 Alphaproteobacteria bacterium
GCTTGAAGCGCGCAATCTCACTGCGAAAAAAGAAGCTTCTGCCGTTGCTGAAAAACTCGATGGTCAATCTTTCGTGATCATTCGTCAGGCCGGCGAAATGGGTCAGCTTTATGGTTCAGTCGCTGCGCGCGATATCTCAGAAGCGGCAACCGCAGGCGGCTTCAGCCTCAATCGCAATCAGGTTGTTCTCAACATTCCGATCAAGACGATTGGCCTTCACACGGTTCCAGTACATCTGCATCCGGAAGTTGACGTGAAGATCACGATCAATGTTGCGCGCAGCCCTGAAGAAGCTGAGCGTCAGGCCCGTGGCGAAAGCACAATCGTTCGTGAAGAGGTCAATCTCGACGATTTGGGCCTTGAAGTCGGCGCAGCGCTCGCTGAAGGCGGCGACGGCGAATAATAGCCTCGCCAAATCTGTGAAAATTCAGAAAAGCCCGGTGAAAACCGGGCTTTTTCAATTGATTGCCCAAAGCAAGAAAAATCGTATCTGCGCCTTCCGATTTCTGGGTTCCCTGTGTGCGCTGTGGAAAACGGGCACGCTTTGATTAGAATCGTCATCTCATCGTGATTCGTCTGGCAGGCTCAGTCTAAAGCTCCGTTGAACATAATCGGAAAGTCCAATGGCCGCGCCCTCAACCGTACTTCGCCTCGCTGATATCGAAACGTCCTATCGTGTGCCGCCTCACAATGTGGAGGCCGAGCAAGCTTTGCTTGGCGCGATCCTCGTCAATAATGACGCCTATTTTCGTGTTTCGGATTTTCTTGAGCCCACGCATTTTTCTGAAGAGCTCCATCGCCGCATTTACGACATCTTGCAGCAATTGATCCGCGCCGGAAAACTCGCAACGCCGGTCACACTCAAATCCTTTGTTGGCGATCAGGATTTGGGCGGCATGACGGTGCCGCAATATCTCGCGCGTTTGGCCGCTGAAGCGACAACCGTTGTGAATGCGGAAGCCTATGGCCGCACGATCTATGATCTCGCCATGCGTCGCCAGCTCATCAATATCGGCGAAGACATGGTCAATGTCGCCTATGACGCGCCTGTTGATGATCATCCACGTAAACAAATCGAAGATGCGGAACGTCGCCTTTATGAGCTTGCCGAACAAGGCCGTTATGATGGCGGGTTTCAAGATTTCTCGAGCGCATTGAAAAATGCCGTTGAACTCGCTGCGGAAGCATTTCGAAGAGATCGAAAATTATCGGGTGTTGCAACAGGTCTTTCCGATCTCGACCGGATGCTTGGTGGATTACAATCTTCCGATTTGATCATTGTTGCCGGTCGTCCGGGTATGGGTAAAACGGCACTCGCAACCAATATCGCTTTTAACATCGCACGCGCATACTCAGGCGAGAAACAACAAGACGGTTCCATCAAACGTCTTGATGGCGGCATTGTCGGCTTCTTCTCACTCGAAATGTCGGCCGAACAATTGGCAACGCGTATCATAGCGGAACAATCGGGCGTCGCGTCCTATAAAATTCGTCGCGGTGAAATCGGCGAGCAAGAATTTTCCAAAATTGCCGATGCGGCACGTGAGATGGAGCGAATTCCCTTCTATATCGACGAGACGGGCGGCATCTCGATTGCCCAACTTGTTGCGCGTGCGCGTCGCTTGAAACGTCAAAAGGGATTAGATGTTCTGGTCGTTGACTATTTGCAGCTTCTTTCAGGTTCAGCGCGCAAAGGTGATAATCGCGTCCAGGAATTGACTGAAATCACCACGGGCTTGAAAGCGCTTGCGAAAGAATTGAACGTGCCAGTCGTGGCGCTGTCACAGCTCTCCCGCCAGGTCGAACAACGCGATGATAAGCGCCCGCAGCTTTCCGATCTGCGTGAATCGGGCTCCATCGAACAAGACGCCGATATTGTACTCTTTGTGTTCCGTGAAGAATATTATCTCAAAAACAAAGAGCCCAAAATGGGCACGGAAGAATATTTCAAATGGCAGACCGAGATGGAACAGGTCCATGGCCGCGCCGAAGTTATCATCGGCAAACAACGTCATGGACCAACCGGCACTGTCACCTTGCAATTCGACGCCGAAGTCACACGCTTCTCGACCCTTGTAAGCGAAGATCGCTTGCCGGAAAGGATTGAGTGAGATGGCATTATCCGCTCTTCTTGCGGATGATCCAACCGCCGCGTGCCTCACGATTGATCTTCCTGCACTCCAATCGAATTACCGCTTGATTGCGGAACGCGTTTCACCTGCAAAAGCGAGTGCGAATATCAAAGCCGATGCTTACGGACTCGGCATTGATGTTGTCGTTCCGGCTTTGGTTGAAGCGGGTTGTTCACATTTCTTTGTGGCTACGATTTCAGAAGGGTTAAGCGCGCGAATATCTGCGCCTCATGCCACGATCTATGTTTTGAACAGCTTTTCATCTGATGCCGCAAAAGCCTATGAAGCGCATCGACTCACGGCGGTGTTGGGTTCCTATGAAGATATTGCAGATTTTGAAAAAGCTTTAGAAGACAGGTTGGACCTTTTGGCGCCTGCACTCCATATCGATACAGGTATGAACCGTTTGGGTCTAACAATCGATGAAGCGCGATCCTTTGCCGAGCGTCGTAAAAGTGAAACATCACCGCTACCCTTTTCACTTTTAATGACTCATTTTATCGAAAGCGAGATACACGGCTCTTCAATCACGGAGAAACAAGTCACGCTTTTTGATGAAATGCGTCGCATGTTTCCGGATGTCCCCGCGAGTCTTTCGAACTCGTCAGGTGTGTTTCTCAATCAAACCATTACGTATGACCTCGTGCGCCCCGGTTATGCGCTTTATGGCGGTAATCCCTGCCCCGATAAAAAAAATCCGATGCGCCCTGTCATACGAATTGAAGCGCCGATCCTTCAAATTCGTTACGCCAAAAAAGGAACACCCATCGGCTATGGTGGCGAGATCACTGTTAAACGTGACACACGCATCGCGACGCTTTCGATTGGTTATGGTGATGGCTATCCGCGCGGCGCAAAAAACACAGATACAAAAATTGGTGCTGAATGCCTGATCGCCGGACAGCGCTGCAAAATACTCGGCCGTGTTTCGATGGACCTTATCATGGCCGATATCACTGACTGTCCTGAAGGCGCGGTCAAGCGCGGCGATCATGCTGTGATCATTGGCGATGACATCACGCTTGATGAAGTTGCAGCCAAATCAGGCACGATCGGTTATGAAATTCTTGTTCATCTCGGCCCCCGATTCCGGCGGCGTGTTTTGACGGGTAAGGATTGATCCCAAAATGGCAAAACGTACCGCGAGTTTCATTTGTCAGGCCTGTGGTGCGGTCTATACGCGCTGGCAGGGCAAATGCGAGGCCTGTGGTCAATGGAGCACGATTGCCGAAGAAGCAGCAGCGGCACCCCTTCCCGGTGCCTCTGGTCCGGTGCGCGGCAAAAAGGGGCGTATCTTCCCGCTTGAAGGTTTGGTGGGTGACTCAACCGAGTCCCCGCGTATGCCAAGCGGCATCGGGGAGCTCGACCGCGTCACCGGCGGCGGCTTTGTTCCGGGCTCTGTCATTTTGCTTGGCGGCGATCCCGGCATCGGCAAATCAACTTTGCTTATGCAGGCTTCCGCCGCGCTCGCGAATAAAGGCGAGCGAGTGGTCTATATTTCGGGTGAAGAGGCAACGGGTCAGGTGCGGCTCCGCGCGGAGCGTTTGGGCTTGAGCAAGGCCCCTGTTGAGCTGGCGTCCGAGACCAATGTGGAAGACATCATAGCGACACTCTCAAAAGGAGCCCCGCCCCGCCTTGTGATCATCGACTCGATCCAGACCATGTGGTCGGACACGGTCGACTCTGCCCCCGGCACTGTCACCCAAGTTCGCGGCTCGGCACAAAGCCTGATCCGCTACGCGAAGACGAGCGGGGCGAGCGTCATCTTGGTCGGCCATGTGACCAAGGATGGCCAGATCGCAGGTCCCCGCGTGGTTGAACATATGGTCGATGCTGTCGCGTCCTTCGAAGGGGATGGCGCGCAGCATTTCCGAATTTTACGCGCGGCGAAAAACCGCTTCGGGCCGACGGATGAGATCGGCGTCTTCGAAATGACCGGCCTCGGGTTACGCGAAGTGACCAATCCGTCGGCGCTTTTTCTTGAGGGACGGGACACGGATTCTGCCGGAACCGCTGTCTTTGCCGGCATGGAAGGCACACGCCCTGTTCTTGTTGAATTTCAAGCTCTTGTTGCTGCTTCTTCACTTGGAACACCAAGGCGCGCGGTGGTCGGATGGGACCAAAGCCGTCTCTCCATGGTGCTCGCCGTGCTCGAAGCCCATGGGGGTCTGAAGCTTGGCGGTTATGATGTTTATCTGAATGTGGCCGGTGGCCTCAAAATCGACGAACCAGCGGCTGACGCCGCTGCTGCCGCAGCGCTGATTTCTTCCTTGAGCGCGACACCTTTGCCCGCGACGCGCGTTTACATGGGTGAGATTGGTCTGACCGGCGCGCTTCGTCCTGTGGGGCAAGTTGCGGCACGCCTCAAAGAGGCCGCAAAGCTCGGTTTTGGCTCGGCGGTCATTCCGAAAGCGGGGGCGGAAGCCGCAGGCCCCTCCTCGCTCACCGTGGCAACCATCGCTGATGCGGCGGATCTCGTCGCTTCGATCATCGCAGGAAAGAAAGCCTCCCGCGCCAACTAAAACGTCGAATGGATATACGAAACAGACGTGACGCGGCGCTTGGCTGCGACTATAAGCGCCGAACCATGCGGGGCACCCCAAAGGAAATGGAAGAGAGATGAGTCAATTACCGATCAGCCTGCTCGATCTTCTTGTGATCGGCATCGTTCTCCTCTCGGCACTATTGGCCTCTGTGCGCGGATTCACACGCGAAGTCCTTGCCATCGGCTCGTGGGTGATTGCGGCGATTGCGGCCTATGCGTTTCATCCGCGTGTGCTTGAATTTCTCGAGCCTCATATCGCGAACCGCCAGATTGCGCTGGCGGCTGCCATTGCCGCTGTGTTTCTGGTCACGCTTGTGATCGTCACAATGATCACCGTAAAATTGTCCGACCTCATTCTTGACTCAAGCATCGGCGCACTCGACCGGACGCTCGGCTTTTTGTTTGGTGCGGCACGTGGCTTTTTGATTGCGGCGGTGGCCTTTCTGTTCTTCGATAAGCTTGTCGGCGAAAAACAATATCCGGATTGGGTGCGTGACGCGAAACTACGCCCGCTACTCAAAGAATCAGGCGATCAATTGATCGCTCTTCTGCCAACTGATGCCGGTTTCTTGGAAAAGCTTAAGGCCAAAGCGCTTCAAGGCACGGCGCCCGCTGACGGGCAGAATGGCCAAGATGGGCAGCCCAAAACACCGTAGAATATGTGGTTTTGTCAAAAGCCACGTATGAGTTGTTGAAGCCCGCCAATACAAGTTGCAATCCCCCGATCGAAAGCGCATATCTCCGCCGTAACAGCCGGGATTTCCGATGACCTACGAGCTCTTCGACCTCGACGCCGATCGTCTTAAGGAAGAATGCGGAGTCTTCGGCATTTATGGCCATCCCGAAGCCGCAGCCATCACCGCACTGGGTCTTCACGCGCTCCAGCATCGCGGCCAAGAAGCTGCCGGGATTGTGAGCTTTGATGGTCGCCGTTTCCATTCAGAACGCCGCATGGGTTTGGTCGGCGATAATTTCTCGAAGCGCTCTGTGATTGATCGCCTCGCGGGCAACACCGCGATTGGGCACACGCGATACTCGACCACAGGCGAAACCATTTTACGCAATGTGCAACCACTCTTTGCCGAACTTGATGGCGGTGGCTTTGCGGTCGCGCATAATGGCAACATCACGAATGGCATCACGCTGCGCCGTAACCTGATCCGCAGCGGCGCGATCTATCAATCAACAAGCGACACCGAAGTTGTGTTGCATCTCGTGGCAGGTTCGAAAAAAATCAAATTCGTTGATCGTTTCATCGAAGCGATAACGCAGCTCGAAGGCGCCTATTCATTTGTGGGTCTTACCAACAAAAAAATGATCGGCGTGCGCGATCCTTTAGGGATCAGACCTTTGGTTCTTGGCGAATTGGATGGTGCTTATATCCTCGCGTCTGAGACCTGTGCGCTTGATATTATCGGCGCGCGTTTCGTGCGCGATATTGAGAATGGCGAAGTCGTTATCATCAGCGAAAGCGGTATTGAATCATTAAAGCCCTTTGGCGTGCTTCCGGCACGCCCTTGTATTTTCGAATATATCTATTTTGCGCGACCTGACTCCGTCGTGCATGGCAAGTCCGTATATCAAGTACGTAAAGCGATGGGCGCTGAGCTTTCGCGTGAGAGCCCCGTTGCCGCTGATGTTGTAATCCCTGTTCCTGACTCAGGCGTTCCTGCGGCCCTTGGTTATGCGCAAGAGTCAGGGCTTCCCTATGAACTCGGCATCATTCGCAATCATTATGTCGGCCGTACCTTCATTCAGCCGACACAAACAGGCCGCGAAATCGGCGTACGTATGAAACACTCCGCCAATCGCGCAGTTGTTGAAGGCAAACGCATCATTCTGATTGATGACTCGATTGTGCGCGGCACAACGTCGGTAAAAATCGTGCGCATGATGCGTGATGCTGGCGCGCGCGAAGTGCATTTCCGCATTTCTTCACCGCCGATCAAATATCCGGATTTCTATGGTATTGATACGCCGGAGCGTAACAATCTTCTTGCCGCCACGCATTCGCTTGAAGAAATGCGTGAATTTATTGGCTGTGACTCGCTCGCGTTTTTGTCGGTCGATGGCATCTATCGCGCGATGGGCGAAAAGGGCCGCAGTCCTGATCGCCCGCAATTCACCGATCATTGTTTCACTGGTGATTATCCAACCGGTTTGACAGATCAATCGGGTGACTCCCCGAAACAACTCTCACTGCTTGCTGAAGCGGGTTAAGTTCCATGACAAAAAAACTTGAAAATCGGATCGCGCTCATCACCGGCGCATCCCGCGGCATCGGCCGCGCCACAGCGCTCGCTTTCGCCAAAGAAGGCGCGCATGTGATTGCGATGGCACGGACACAAGGCGCGCTTGAGGAACTTGATGACGCCATTCGCGCTATTGGGGGAACCGCAACGCTGGTGCCTGCCGATTTGAAAGACATGGACAGTCTAGATCGCTTGGGTCCCGCTTTGTTGGAGCGTTGGGGCAAGCTTGATATTTTCTTTGGCAATGGTGCGATCTTGGGTCCCATTTCGCCAATCGGTCACATCATCGCAAAAGAATGGGACGATGTGATGCTCGTCAATGTAACGGCGAATTTCCGTTTGATCCGCATTCTTGATCCGCTCTTGCAACGCTCGGACTCTGGTCGCGTGATTTTGATGAGCTCAGCGGCTGCGTGGAAACGTCGCCCTTATTGGGGCCCTTACAGTGTTTCGAAAGCCGCCGTTGAAGCGCTGGGTCACACTTATGCACAAGAAGTCTCGTCAACCCCGATCAAAGTGATGATGGTCGATCC
>RFZR01000075.1 GCA_009920595.1 Alphaproteobacteria bacterium
AGAAATGCCACTTGTCGCTGAGCTGCCATGCGCGCGATGGAGGCGCCAAGCGCTTCGGATTTCACTTGTCCGCCGGCAAACATTTCAGCAAGCCATCCGGCTTCGAGAATCGGCGGCGGTGCGATGACAAGAATGTTAGGAAGAGGCCGTCCACGCATCGGTGTCGCGCGAACAAGATCAACCAGCGTGCCGATGCTCGAGGCGATATCAAAGGCGCTCACACCATGGCGAAACTTTAGATCATTAGTGCCAAGCGAAATAATCACGAGATCAAGTGGCCAATGACTTTCAAGGATGGCCCGTAAATGCGTGCGTCCATTTTTATGTGCACCCTCAACCGGATCATCATGAACCGTTGTGCGACCCGGATGGCCCTCTTCGACAATTTCAAAACCGGCTCCGAGCGCTGCGCGCAGGACACCAGGCCATCTTGTTTCCGCATCAAAACGCACAACATCATTATCATCCCGCATTGGCGCAGTGCCATGCGTGTTTGAATCACCATAACAAAGAATCCGCTTCATCTTTACGCCCTTTCTTTGCGCTTGATCTTTAGCCTCAATGGCGATGCTACGACAGGATTATGATCCTGACCACCATTTTACCAAAGCACCCACTCGAGGTGTCACTCAGAAAAGGTCAAATCCGCAGCCACACTCTCGTCCAAAATCACATGGGCATTGGCAAGATCATTACCGCGCGCTTTGGCACAAGCCTCTTCGTAAGCATAACCATGATCAAGCCAGCGCTGAATCAAACGCGTTTCGATGATATCAAGCGGTGGTCGAAGCATCACTGTAAAGTCGAAAAGCGGGCGTAACTCCCGCCATATTGGACGATCAAGCAACAGATAATTGCCTTCAATAACCAAGAGGCGATGATGGGGCTGAATCATCCGCGCAGACGCACGAGACAAATCCATTGATCGATCAAAGACGGGGATGGCGACTGGCGCGTCGGAGCTTTTCAATCGCTGCAGCATCGCGAGAAAGCCTGAGGCATCGAAAGTTTCAGGCGCCCCTTTTCGTGCGCGTAAAGCCAAAGCATCGAGGATGTGGTTGTCATAATGAAAGCCATCCATCGGCACGGCTTCTGAGGGCTGGCCCGCAAGACGTTCATTCAATAAATCGACCAAAACATCGGCGAGCGTTGATTTGCCAGCGCCCGGCGGGCCCGCAATGGCAATCAGCGATCGCCTTGAACCAGTAAGATATCGATCAAGCTTTGAACTTATCTTTGCGGCGCACTCGTGAAGCGAACGCATCAGAGATTAGGCCACCATCGCTTCAGGTGGCGGCTCTTTTGCGCCGGTCATGATCGCCACAGCGTCAGACATCGAGATTTTTTTCGGGTCAACGACAGCGTGACGTTTGCCAAGACGATGAATGTGAATGCGGTCCGAGACCTCAAACACATGCGGCATATTATGCGAAATCAGAACAATCGGCAGGCCGCGGCTTTTCAAGAGCTTCATAAGTTCGAGCACACGACGACTTTCTTTCACACCGAGAGCCGCAGTCGGCTCGTCCATAATGACAACCTTGGAACCAAACGCCGCTGCACGCGCCACTGCAACACCCTGACGTTGGCCACCAGACAATGTTTCAACGGCCTGTCCGATATTTTGGATTGTCATCAATCCAAGTTCGGACAATTTGTTGCGAGCAAAATTCTGCATGCCTTTTTGATCAAGCGTACGAAACAATTTTCCAAAGATACCTGGCTTACGCAATTCGCGGCCCATGAAAAGATTATCAACAATCGACAAGGCTGGTGACAAAGCAAGGTTTTGGAACACGGTTTCAATGCCGGCATTTCGCGCTTCAATTGGCGAGCGGAAATTCACGACCTGACCATCAAGACGGATCTCCCCTTCATCAGGAGCGACGGCACCAACAAGCGCTTTGATCAAGGTTGATTTCCCTGCGCCATTATCGCCAATGACACCAAGAATTTCTCCGGGGTAAAGATCAAAATCGGCGCCATCTAGCGCAACGACGCGGCCATAACGTTTGTTGAGACCGCGTGCGGTGAGGATCGGTTCGCGTTTCATCAGCCCGACACCTTTCTGATCCATTGATCAACAGCAACAGCGCCGATGATGAAGGCGCCGGTGAGCAACACTTTCCATTGCGGATCGGCACCCATCATATTGAGCCCCATCGACATAACACCAACGATGAGAGTTCCAAAAAATGTTCCGAGAATCGAACCGCGCCCACCAAAGAGTGAAATGCCACCAATCACGGCTGCAGTAATCGATTGCAGATTGAAATCGGTTAAGGCTGATGAGGGTGAAATCGATCCATTACGACCAATCGATACCCAAGCCGCAATTGCAGCGATGGTTCCGGCAACCGTATAGACTTGAATGAGCAGGCGCTTTGTTCGAATACCCGACAATTCAGCGGCATCCGGATCATCGCCGACAGCATAAACGTGGCGGCCCCACGCCGTGTGCTGCAATACATACCAGAAGCCGATCACGATCATGACCATCAACACAACGCCATAAGTGAAGACAGCGCCGCCAATTTTGAATGAGCCCGCGAACCATTGCAGTACGGGCGCTTTTTCGGAAATGTCCGCGTCACGCAAAGTTTGATTGGCCGAATAAATAAAATTCGTCGCCATCACGATATACCATGACCCCAAGGTCACGATGAAAGGCGGAAGCCGCACGATGGCAACAAGAAACCCGTTCAACAATCCGCAGAGCGATCCAACAACAGCGCCGAGCAGAATTGATACAGAAACTGGCAACCCATAAGTGAGGGCAAAATTGCCCATCATGACCGCTGAAAACACCATCGCCACACCGATCGACAAATCAATGCCGGCGGTGATGATCACCAAAGTTTGCGCAACGCCCAAAATACCGACAACGGCGATCTGTTGAAGAATAAGAGTCAGCGTATAGGTCGAGAAAAATTTCGGGCCAATTGACACCGCAAAAAAGGCGATGAGCAAGACGAGAACGATCAGCGGAACGGCTGCCGGCGTTGAATGCAAAAAGTGCTGAATGCGGCGTAACGCGCCATGATCTTCGTGAAACGACGCCACTGAGGTGTCACTGTCCTCGAGTACTTTTTCGAAATCCTGCGCAGCACTCATGCATCGACTCCCGGATGGGCCACTTAGCGGGCACTCATTCTGTCTTCTGTCAGAAAGGCGGCCCGAAGGCCGCCTTTCCAATGTTCACCTAAATGGCAAAAGGGATCAACCCCAGCACTTCGCGGTGCCTTCCTTCGTGTCGATCGAAGGAACGCCCTTAGCCGGCTTGTCGGTCACAAGGTTTACGCCCGTGTCGAAGAAATTCTTGCCTTCTGTGTTCTTCGGCTTTTCTTTCTTCTCAGCCCAGTTCTTAATGGCTTCGATACCGAGTGACGCCATCAACAGCGGATATTGCTGCGATGTCGCACCGATTTGGCCGTCCTTCACGGACTTCACGCCTGGGCAACCACCGTCAACCGAAACAATCAACACGTCTTTTTCTTTGCCGACAGCCTTCAACGCCTGATAAGCGCCAACAGCAGCTGGTTCATTGATTGTGTGGATCACGTTGATGTTCGGATCCTTCTGGAGAAGGTTTTCCATCGCCTTACGGCCACCTTCTTCGTTACCATTGGTCACGTCGTGGCCAACGATGCGCGGATCATTTTCGTCACCGATCTTGTTCGGATCCTTGGGGTCGATGCCAAAGCCGATCATGAAACCCTGGTCGCGCAAAACGTCAACGGTTGGCTGTGACGGAACGAGATCAAGGAAGCCGATCTTAGCAGTCTTCGCCTTGTCGCCGAGTGTGGCAGCAGCCCATTGACCGATGAGCTTACCAGCAACGAGGTTGTCGGTTGCGAAGGTCGAGTCAGCCGCATCGATCGGATCGAGCGGTGTATCGAGCGCGATCACAACGAGGCCAGCGTCACGAGCCTTCTTCACGGAAGGAACAATGCCCTTCGTGTCGGAAGCGGCAATCAGAATGCCCTTCGCGCCATCAGCAATGCATGACTCAATTGCAGCCACCTGGCTTTCGCTATCGCCGTCGACCTTACCGGCATAAGTCTTGAGCGAAACGCCCAATTCCTTGGCCTTGGCTGTCGCACCTTCCTTCATCTTCACGAAGAAGGGATTGGTATCGGTCTTGGTGATCAAGCAGGCCGAAATGCCGGCCGCCTGGGCCGGAGCGGCCATCATGACGCCCAAAGCAGCGGCGCCAAGCAAAGATGTAATCAGGGTCTTTTTCATTAGAAATGCCTCCCATTAGGATTCAGGCTCGAGTTTATCCCTAAGCCCACGACGAGACTTGGACCCCCCATGCGCCAAGCACAGGTTCCCCTTCTCGACCCCAAGGCAACAAGGATTTCGATCCCTTGTCAATAACTAAATCAACTTGATTTACTTATTAAGTTTTGCTTGCTTGAGGGTCAGAATAGAGGCGGAAGCCTGTGTAAACTGTGGGAGCGAGGCGTGACCCTAGCGACAGATGGGGCGGATGAACAAAGTTTCCGCACCGTAGCGAGCGGGCGAGGATCGAAGCAATCTGACATTCGCGCACATAATGAGCGGCTCGTTCTCTCCCTGCTTCGCCGCCGCAGCGGCCTCACAAAGGCTGACATCGCGCGGCTAACGGGGCTCTCAGCGCAAGCCGTGTCGGTCATTATGCGAAAGCTTGAGGACGATGGATTACTCGGTCGCGGTTCAATTGTCCGCGGTCGCATTGGCCAACCCTCAACACCGATGGCTCTCAAACCGGATGGAGCTTTTTCAATTGGCGTCAAAATCGGCCGTCGAAGTGTGGAAATGGTTTTGATTGATTTTGTTGGCACCGTTCACGACGTGATCCGAGAAACCTATCGATGGCCGATGCCGGCTGCTGTGACCCGCTTCATCAAAGAGGGTGTGGCGACGATAACTAACAAATTCACGGACCGGGAGAAGAGTCGCATCACAGGTGTGGGCATAGCATCACCTTTCGAACTCTGGTTATGGGAAGAAGGGATCGGCGCACCGCAGGGCGCGATGGATGAATGGCGGACAACCGATCTTTTAAAAGACCTACAGGACCACATCCCTTTCCCGCTCTATCTTCAGAATGATGCGACATCGGCTTGCGGTGCGGAATTTGTGTTCGGGCGCGGACAAGAGTTTCAAAGCTATCTTTATCTCTTCATCGGCTTTTTCATCGGTGGTGGCGTGGTGCTTAACGGATCGCTCCTTTCCGGAACAACCGGCAATGCGGGAGCCATTGGTTCTTTTCCCTTACGTGGCCAAAACGGCCACATTCATCAATTGATTGATGTTGCGTCGGCTTCAACGCTTGAGACGCACTTACAACGGAACAACATCGATCCCTCGCCATTGTGGAATCTTACAGAAGGGTGGTCCGTTTTTCCTGAAGCCGTTGATCAATGGATCAACACCATTACGCCACCGATTGCAGAAGCCATTGTGGGCGCCTGTTCTATCATCGATTTTCCGGCAGTTATTATTGACGGTGGTTTTCCACCTGACATCCGCAAGCGCATAGTTGAAAAGACAAATAGCGAGATCGATCTGCTCAACACAAAAGGGATTGTCCGCCCCAAAATCATTGAGGGTGTCGTCGGTGCGCAAGCACGTGCCATCGGAGGTGCGTGCCTGCCATATTTTGACAAATATATTCTCACTTCGACCCAATTTGCCATAGAACTCGCCTGAAGCGTAAAGTCTATAAAATTATCGAGATCCTCTTTTCCGCAAATGTTTTTCGAACCGCCGTAGCGCTGAAGACAAACTAATTGTATTAATCAAAGATCATCGCTTGCCTTGTACATCTGCGAACAAATTTTAAGATCATTGAATGATCAACGAAGCGCGAAGAACCGAAGATTGATAGTGGCATGGAAAATATTGTAATAATTGGCGGCGGACATAATGGTCTCGTCTGCGCGTTTTATCTGGCCCGTGCCGGTCATAAGGTTCAGGTTTTTGAGCGCCGTGCCCTTGTTGGCGGCGCTGCCGTAACAGAAGAGTTTCATCCTGGTTTTCGTAACTCGGTGGCCTCCTACACTGTTAGTCTCTTAAATCCGCGCGTGATTTCCGATATGGCGCTTAAAGATCATGGGTTGCGTATTGTTGAACGTCGCGCTTCAAATTTCTTTCCCCATCCCGATGGTCGCTATCTTTTAACCGGCGAAGGCCGCACGAAAGGAGAGATTGCAAAATTCAGCGCGCATGATGCGCAACGCTACGATGCGTATTCCGATGAAATCGAGATGATTGCAAATATTTTGCGCGATCTCGTGTTGGAGACACCACCAAATCGGGTTGACTCACTCATCGGTGGCATTCCCGAACTTTTGAAACTTGGGAAGATTTCGAACCGGATCCGCAAATTGGGCCGTGATGGTGAACTGGCTTTTATAAAACTCTTCACACAATCTGCCGCGCATTATCTCGAACAATGGTTTGAGTCTGATGCGGTGCGTGCGCTTTTTGGATTTGATGCGGTGGTGGGCACATTCGCCTCCCCCATGAGGCACAGCCTATGTGTTGCTGCATCATTGTTTTGGTGAGGTAAATGGGAAGAAGGGTGCATGGGGCCATGCCATCGGTGGTATGGGCGCAATCACCGAAGCCATGCGTAAAGCCTGTGTGAAAGCCGGTGTTACAATCGAGACACAAGCGCCTGTCAAAAAGCTTTTGGTCGATGGCACAAATGCTATTGGTGTCGAGCTTGAAGACGGACGCGAGATTTTTGCATCAAAAATTGTCTCGAATCTCAATCCGAAGCTTTTATTCGGAAGACTCGTTCCAAAAGAAGCGCAACCTGAAGCCTTCAGAAATCATATGGCGCATTGGTCATGCGGCTCTGGAACATTCCGTATGAACGTCGCGCTCTCGCGCCTGCCAAGCTTCTTAGCTTTGCCGGGTCGTGCAATCGCTGATCATCATACAGCCGGAATTGTCATCGCGCCGACGCTTACCTATATGGATCGCGCCTTCATCGATGCGAAACAACAGGGCTGGAGCCGTAAGCCGATCGTTGAAATGCTTATTCCATCAACGCTTGATGACTCGCTTGCACCGCGCGGTTCACATGTCGCAAGTCTTTTCTGTCAGCATGTCGCGCCGGAATTGCCTGATGGATCCTCATGGGACGCGCATCGCGATCTCGTTGCCGATCTGATGATTGATACGGTTGATGCCTATGCGCCGGGTTTCCGCTCAAGTGTGATCGCGCGCCAAGCCTTAACGCCACTCGATCTCGAACGGACTTTCGGTCTTGTTGGCGGAGATATTTTCCACGGCGCACTCAGTCTTGATCAACTTTATTCACTAAGGCCGATGTTGGGTTATGCCGATTATCGCACACCTCTTTCAGGCCTTTACCAATGCGGATCGGGTACACATCCGGGCGGCGGTGTTACGGGCGCGCCAGGCTTTAATGCCGCGCATGAA
>RFZR01000076.1 GCA_009920595.1 Alphaproteobacteria bacterium
CTGTGCCAATCAGGTGTTCGGCATCGGCTTCGGGGCTTTGCGCATCAATAAATATTGCTGCGGGATTTAGATTTTTCAACCGCGCGCGAAGTGTATCCGTATCTTTTTGCAGATCAGTTTTCGTAACAACAATTCGATCAGCAATCGCAACCTGTTTGACGGCTTCGATATGATTGTCGAGTGTTGAAACGCCATTTACTGCATCGACAAGAGTGACAACGCCATCAAGTGTATAGCGCACAACAATCATCGGGTGACCGATTAACGATTGTAAGATCGGCGCAGGATCGGCAAGGCCCGTTGTTTCTATAATCACGCGCTTGAAAGCCTTCAAGACGCCCGTGTCATATTTCTTGATGAGATCTTCAAGCGTTGAAATCAGGTCGCCACGAATCGTACAACAAAGACAACCCGAAGCCATCAAGATCATATTGTCATCTTGTGTCTCTATAAAAAGATGATCGAGTCCGATCTCCCCGAACTCATTAACAATCACAATTGTATCGGCAAGCGCAGGATCTTTGAGCAGTCGATTAAGAAGCGTTGTCTTTCCTGCGCCAAGAAAGCCTGTGATAATGGTGACAGGGACCGGCGCAACAGGCATGAGTTTACCGGGCAGCCTGACGTTCGGCCAACATGGTCAACGCGATGGCAACAATCACGAGAAAGCCTCCAAAATATTGGATCGCCTGCAACCGCTCATCAAGAACAATTGCCGAGGTGATCGCAGCCACCACCGGTTCAAGACAAAAAACCAAACCTGCCACCGTGGCCGAGATGCGCGCGAGAGCCAAGATTTGAAACACAAAGCCTAAAACGAATCCGCCAATCGTCAACCAAATTGGTACCGCAGCCGCAATTTGCGTTTCAATTGTAAAAACACCGCCTGTCGCCCAAACAGAGATAAGGGCGCCCGGCAGAACAATCGCCTGCGTCACAACAATTTTTGCGGCATTACTCGTCACGCGGCAACGTGTGCCGGCAAAAAATTGCATCGCCGCCGAAACACTTGCAAGCAGAGCGAGCGCGACGCCCCTTAGATCAAGATCACCACCCGCCATGCCGAGCACCAGCACAACGCCAATGAATGCAAGGGTCACGATACCAAGCATTGCAGGCGTAAGTTTTTTGCCATCGACAAATGGACTCGCAATCACAATGAGGATCGGAAAAGTATAAAAGATAACGGCGGCGACAGTGATCGGGATAAAGGCAACGGAAGACAAATAACCGATCGACACACCCATACTGCCCAAACCGAGCAGCCCCATTGGTATAATCTCGCCAGTCGCAATGCGGATCGCGCTTCGTGTAAGCGCCGCAAAACAAAGCCCAATCGCAATCATCACCAGCACTCGTTCAGCAACGATCATCGGGCCTTGAACGCCCATCTCGGATGATATTTTTGCGAAAGTGATGTTGAACCCGTAGAAAAACGCGCCGGCCAAAGCAAAGCCGATCCCCCGTCCTGTTTGTTGAGACTCCACGCGTTTACTCCCGAACTCAAGGCAAATATGCCTGAACAAGCTTATTCTTTTATGCGAGACACATACGCTTGGTATCGCAGAAGCTCAACCCTAGGAAGCTGCATCGCCACTGTGCAGTTTTGGTTGACCTCAATAAATTACGCGCGAATAAAGGAATTTAACAAAAGCAAGTCGGGGACTGAATTCAGATGTTATGGGCACTGGCTGCTGTCGTCGCGGCTGCCGCACAAACGGCGCGCAACGCAATGCAACGGAAACTGACTGCCGAAATCGGGACCGTTGGCGCAACACAAGTTCGCTTCCTCTATGGCTTCCCTTTTGCACTTTTGTTTTTAGGTCTTGTTGCAAGCGTAAGCGGTGAAATCGTACCGACCCCTGATCTCGCTTTTATTGGCTTTGCCTTTGGCGGCGCCATATCTCAAATTCTCGCTACCGCTTTGATGCTGCTTGCCATGAAAGAGCGCTCCTTCTCGGTAACGACCGCCTATACAAAAACGGAACCCGTTCAAGTCGCACTTTTCGGTTCCTTAGTGCTTGGTGATCATCTCTCACTCACGGCCATCGGCGCAATCATTTTGGCAACCTTTGGCGTTGTGTTGATGGCCGTGAAAGCGGGAGAAAGGCTTACAGCCGCAGGCCTTCGCCCTGCACTCGCCGGTATTGCGGCGGGCGGTCTATTCGCGCTGGCCGCCATTTTTTTTCGCGGAGGTATTCTTGAACTTGGTGAGCAAAGTTTTGTATTGCGCGCTTCGACCATGCTCGCATGGTCACTTGGTCTTCAAACATTGATACTTGTTATCTGGATGCTGCTCTTTGATCGACGGGCTTTGACAGGCAGCATCGGCGTGTGGCGCTCGTCGCTTTTTGCAGGGTTCATGGGTGCTTTTGCTTCGCAATTTTGGTTCATCGGCTTTTCATTAACGGCGGCTGCCAATGTCCGAACGCTCGGCCTTGTTGAAGTGTTCTTTGCGCAAATCGTCACGCGCAAATTATTGAGTGAAACCACAAGCAGACGCGAACTCATCGGCATGGCGATGATCTTGATCGGTGTTGGCGCGTTGTTGATCCTGGGTTAAGGCGCCCGTGCCGAAATCGCGAGCGCGTGGACACCGGCCGCAAATTCTTCGGCGAGAAGCGTGTTAATGGCGCGGTGAGTCTCTACGCGACTTTTCCCTTGAAACGCTGCGCTTTCAATCTCGATAGAAAAATGGGTTTGCCCGCCTGGCCGCGCGCCCGCATGTCCCGCATGACGATGGGAATCATCTGTCACCAGGAGATGTGAAGGTGCAAAAGCTTCACGCAATTTTGTTTCGATACGGTCGCGGATGGGGGTTTCGGTCATCTAAATGTCGGCTCTTCGGCTGTCAGTTTTGAAAATAGCGCCTCAACCGCTCTTTCTGCGTCACTTAGCCCGCTCCCCGCAAGACTTGTTTCCGGACTGCGGGAGCGATTATTAGACCGCTATGAACCCCAAGTCGAAACTCTATGACAAGATCCGCATACCGCCGCGAAGCCGCCGGGGACGCCCCGAAGCGGAGCCGCCGCGTTGCGAGCATCCGGGATGTTCGGAACCTGGGCCTCACCGGGCGCCGAAGGGCCGCCACGAAGAAGGCCGTTTCTGGCAGTTCTGCATCGATCACGTGCGGGAATATAACCAATCTTACAATTATTTCGCTGGAATGAGCGATTCCGCGATCCTTTCCTACCAAAAAGACGCGATGATCGGTCATCGGCCGACTTGGAAGATGGGCGAAAACGCTGCGAGCGGCAAAAGGCGCCCGCAGCAAAAGGCGGAAGAGGTCTTTATTGACCCCTTTAACCTCTTTGATGATGCCGGGGTCAAAAAGCCCCGCAAGAAGGCCGAGCCCGAGGGGCCGCGGGTCGGGGCGCTCGCCCAGAAAGCCTATGAGACGCTCTCGCTTGAGATTGGATCGGATTCCGCGACGATCCGGCTCCGCTACAAAGAGCTGGTCAAGCGCTTCCATCCGGATGCCAATGGCGGGGATCGCTCGCTGGAAGATCGCCTGAGGGAGATCATCCATGCGTATAATACATTGAAAGCGGCAGGCCTCGCCTGATAAAGGAAAGCCCAAGGGTTCGTGAAGAGCCCGCCAATTCCCAACAAGGACGATCGTTAGCGGTCATCCAGCGGCTGCCGGAAACGGCAAACCGTGCCAGCAGTCGATGCGAGGTTTTACGTGACAAGCGCCCCAGTAACCCCCGGTATGCCCGATATCACCGTCTCTGCACGCGAGATGTTCGGCATCGACACGGATATGAAAGTGCCGGCCTATTCGGTTGCCGATCCACATGTGCCCGATCTTGATCCCGATTATCTCTTTGATCGCCAAACCACGCTTGCCATTCTCGCGGGCTTTGCGCGCAATCGCCGTGTGATGGTGTCAGGTTATCACGGCACGGGGAAATCAACTCATATCGAACAAGTTGCTGCGCGTTTGAAATGGCCCTGCGTGCGCATCAATCTCGATAGCCATGTCTCACGTCTCGATCTCGTCGGCAAAGATGCAATCGTGTTGAAAGACGGCAAACAAGTCACCGAATTCCAAGACGGTATTTTGCCATGGGCTTTGCAAAACAATATTGCGCTTGTGTTTGACGAATATGATGCAGGCCGCCCTGATGTGATGTTCGTTATTCAACGCATTCTTGAAATTTCGGGTAAACTCACACTGCTCGATCAAAAGCGCGTGATCCGTCCGCATGGCGCATTCAGACTATTTGCAACAGCCAATACGGTTGGCCTTGGTGATACATCCGGCCTCTATCACGGCACACAGCAGATCAACCAAGGTCAAATGGACCGTTGGTCGATTGTGACAACGCTCAATTATCTGCCGCATGACAAAGAAGTCGATATCGTCTTGGCAAAATCAAAGCCCTTACAAACTAAGGAAGGCCGCGACACCGTCAATCGCATGGTGCGGCTCGCCGATCTCACACGACAAGCTTTCATGAATGGCGATCTCTCGACCGTCATGAGTCCGCGTACCGTGATTACATGGGCTGAAAATGCCGATATCTTTGGCGATATCGGCATGGCGTTTCGTCTGACCTTCCTCAACAAATGCGATGAACTCGAGCGTCCTCTGGTCGCCGAATTCTATCAACGCAGCTTCGGTGAAGATTTACCGGAAAGCGCGTTGAATGTGGCGTTGAGTTAAGGATCATCGCGAGGACCTGTGTCGACATCCAATCGCAAACCCGCATCGCCAAAAGAAGCACCCGCTGAGCCCTTCAAGCGCGCGGTGATCGGGACGATGCGCGCCATTTCGGGTAAAACCGAACTGGATGTGAGTTTCGCAAATGATCGACCAGCCTTGTTGGGTGATCGCGCACGCCTTCCTGAACCGCCCCGCAAGATGAGCGCGCAAGATGCAGCCATATTGCGTGGTCATGCAGACTCAATGGCGCTGCGTTTGTCATGTCATAATGATTCAATTCATCGTCGGTTGTTGCCGGGTGGACAAACGGCACGTGCGGTTTATGACGCCATTGAACAAGCGCGTTGTGAATCCATTGGCGCACGTCGCATGGATGGAGTCGCTGCAAATCTGTCAGCGATGCTTGATGACAAATATCATCGCGGCAATTTCAGCCAAGTGAGTGATGTCGCCGACGCACCAATTGAAGAAGCGCTCGCCATGATGGTGCGCGAACGTTTGACCGGCTCGGCCCCACCACCTGCAGCGCAAAAACTTGTTGAACTCTGGCGTCCCTTTATTGAGTCAAAAGCTGGCGCAAGTCTCGATGGGCTTCAGAATCACATTGATGATCAGCGTGCTTTTGCGCGGGTTGTTCGCGAAGTGCTTGTCAAACTCGACATGGCTGAAGATGCCGACGCTGAAGGTGACAACAACGACGAGGAGAACGAGCAACAATCCGAGAGCGAAAGCGAAGATCAAGAAAGCGGCGAGAAAGAAGAACAAGCTTCAACGGAAGAAACAGAATCAAGCGCGGCCGAGGAACCGCCGCCTTCACGCCCTGAAAAGCCTGTCTCAGATTATCGTGTTTTCGCAACAAAATATGACGAGACGATCGGCGCGGAAGATCTTTGCGACGCAGAAGAGCTCACGCGTCTTCGCGCCTATCTCGATAAGCAGATCAGTCATCTTTCAGGTGTTGTTGCGCGCCTCGCCAATCGTTTGCAACGTCGTTTGATGGCGCAGCAAAATCGCGCATGGGAATTTGATTTGGAAGAAGGCGCGCTTGATCCTGCCCGCTTGCCGCGGATCATTATCGATCCACATCAGCCGCTTTCGTTCAAACGCGAGAAAGATACAAATTTCCGTGACACGGTGGTCACACTTCTGATTGATAATTCAGGCTCGATGCGCGGTCGCCCGATTTCTGTGGCGGCAACATGCGCCGATATTCTCGCGCGCACGCTTGAGCGTTGCGGTGTCAAAACCGAAATTCTCGGCTTCACCACCCGCGCCTGGAAAGGCGGACAGTCACGTGAGTTCTGGTTGCAGTCTGGTAAACCCAATATGCCCGGCCGCCTCAATGATTTACGCCACATCATCTACAAAGCCGCGGATGCGCCTTGGCGTCGCGCGCGTAAAAATCTTGGTCTGATGATGCGCGAAGGGTTGCTCAAAGAAAATATCGATGGGGAAGCGCTTGATTGGGCGCATAAGAGATTGCTTGTTCGCCCCGAGCAGCGCAAAATTTTGATGATGATTTCAGACGGTGCGCCGGTTGATGATTCAACGCTTTCGGTGAACCCCGGCAATTATCTCGAAAAACATCTACGCTTTGTCATTGATGAAATTGAAAATCGTTCGCCAGTCGAATTGATCGCGATCGGCATTGGCCATGATGTGACACGCTATTACAAGCGCGCCGTCACCATCGTTGATGCCGAAGAGCTCGGTGGCGCGATGACCGAAAAATTGGCCGAATTGTTCGACGACAACGTGCCCGGCGACAAACGCCGCGCGGCATAAATCTATACCACTGCTTTCTCTGCGCGCTCCATCGGCAAAATGACACTCATCAAAGCGCCATAAGGCAATAGTGCGATGAGCGCGATGAGCATCTTCACTGTGAAATCAAACACGGCGAGGCTTTGCCAAAGCATGACATCTGTGCCGAACAAATTGACGAGACCCGACATATCGGGATCACCGGCGAAAGCGAGCGAAAAGAAGAGCGCGGTATCAAGTGCAGAACCGACGACACTGCCGACGAAAGGCGCGCGCCACCACGCTTGGCGACGCAAGCGATTAAACACGGTGATGTCGAGCAACTGACCGACGAGAAAAGCGGTGCCGGAAGCCATCGCAATGCGCGGCGTGGCAAGCCAAATCGACAAAACAACGGCGAGGGCAAAGCCCACAATAACGAGTTGGCGCGCAACGCGCGGACCGTAACGTCGATTGGTGAGATCGGTCACAAGAAATGCCACCGGATAAGTGAAAGCACCCCAAGTGAGATAATCACCAAGTCCAAAAGGCTCGAAGGGATATTGAACGAGAATGTTTGACGCGACGACGACCAAGGTCATCGCAACAACCGGCACAATGAGCCGGTGAATAGAAAGAGAAAGCATCTCGCGGTCCTATAAAGCTAACGGCAGAGGCCGATGCAGGTTTCGTTACGCACGAGAGGCAGACGGCAGAGGCCGACGCCCATAGACAGAAAGCAAGAAAAACAGAAAGGCGATTAGTGAGCGGCGAGTTTCTTTTCGACGTCGCGCTTCAAATCACGCGCGGTCGGAGAGAGATCTTCAGCACGGGCCTTGACGAGAAACGCATCAAGACCACCACGATGCTCAACGGTACGCAAAGCATTGGCCGACACACGCAGGCTCACGGAGCGACCAAGCGCATCCGATTGAAGCGTAACTTGGCAAAGATTGGGAAGGAATTTCCGCTTGGTCTTGCGGTTCGAGTGGCTGACAAGCTG
>RFZR01000077.1 GCA_009920595.1 Alphaproteobacteria bacterium
CTGGTACGCAACCGAGATGAACATCGCGCATCAGCATGTGCGCTCGGGCGCAGTGGTTGAGGCGGTTGAAGCGTCAGTCGGCAAACTCGACTGACGCTCCAAGAGTTTCATTTCTTAATGCGTGGCTTTCTTCGCATCTGGTCGTGACCAGATGAGGCTCACAACCACGCCCGCACCGATGATGCTCACAATCATCGCCAGCGAGAGAGCGGGTGGGATTTTCTCGATGCCCAAGAGATCGGCGGCGAAGATCTTGCCACCGATGACGATGAGCACGATCGCCAACGCATATTTAAGATAATGGAACCGTTCGATCATTGCGGAGAGCGCAAAATAGAGCGCGCGCAAGCCGAGAATGGCGAAGATGTTCGATGTGTAAACAATGAACGGATCTGTCGTGATCGCGAAAATTGCTGGCACAGAGTCAACGGCAAAGACCACATCGGCGATCTCAATCAAGACGAGCGCCATGAAGAGCGGTGTTACATGCATCAAGCGTTTGCCGGTAGACGGATCCTGTACACGCACAAAGAAGCGTTCTTCATGATGGGTCTCTGTCACGCGCAACCAGCGTTTCATAAAACGAAGCACGGGGTTCTTGCCAATATCGGTCGGCTTATCGCCCGCGAACAACATTTTGATGCCGGTTGCGATCAAGAACACCGCGAAGACATAGAGCACCCAGGCGAATTCTGAAATCACAGCGGGAAATCACAGCGGCGCCGAGCGCGATCATGATGGCGCGCAAGATGATCACGCCAAGAATACCCCAGAACAAAACGCGATGCTGATATTTGTCCGGCACGGCAAAGAAAGAAAAAATCATCGCGATGACAAAGATGTTATCAATCGCGAGCGCTTTTTCGACCGCAAAGCCGGTAAGGTAATTCATGCCCGATTCAGCGCCGAGCGTGAACCAGATTCCTGCGCCATAAAGAAGACCAAGGCTGATATAGAAGACGGACAGGATCAGACTGTGACGCACCGAAATGACGCGGTTTTTTCGGTTGAGTACACCGAGATCAAGCGCCAACAGGAAAAGTACAAGACCCGTAAAGCTCAGCCACATCCATAGCGGCTTGCCGAGCCAAGGTTGCATGACAAAATCAATCAGGGACTGGGCATCGAATGCCATCATAAGCCTCCTCTGTGTTACGATCGAAGATCCGACATCACGAGCAAATACTCGCCAGAGGGGCCCGGCTCTTCACGCCGCCATAATTGACGACAGATTGTGAAAAAATAAAGGCAGAGGCCACGTTTATCGCTTTGGGTCAAAATGTCGCACGAAATCAAGCAACACTTCGATCGCGGTATCGCAATCACTTTCTGTCATGGATTCAAGAGGTGAATGGCTGATACCGCCTCTGCATCTCACAAACATCATACCTGCAGGACAAAGCGCGGCCATGGCCATCGCATCGTGACCTGCGCCTGATGGGAGAAGACGCGGTGTGATTTGACGGCGACCAATCGCATCCGAAAGGCCTGCGATCATGTGAGAGGCCATCGGCGTCGCTTTTGCCGATGATAAAGGTTCAATGCGCAAAGAGAGATGACGCCGCGCGGCAATCGCTTTGCATTCCGTTTCAATCATCGTGACGATTTTTTCACGCAACCCATCATCAGGCGCACGCGTATCAAGCGAGAAACGTACTTCACCAGGAATCACATTCACGGCGCCCGGATAGGCTTGAAAACGGCCGACGGTCGCAACGACTGTTTCATGCGCGCGGCCGATGCGTTCAATCGCAAGCGCCATTTCGGACGCGGCTGTGAGTGCGTCGTGACGCATATTCATGGGAACGGTGCCGGCATGGCCCGGTTCACCTTTCACGGTCAGCGCCCAACGCGTTGCGCCATTGATGGCGGTGACCACGCCGACTGCAAGATTTTCGGCTTCGAGCACCGGGCCCTGTTCAATATGGATTTCCACATAGCCGATTACAGTTTTCGGATCGCGTTTCAGCGATTTCATTTTCGAAGGATCAAAACCATTTGCGGTTAATGCTTCGCGAATGGAGATACCCTGTTCATCACGCGCATCGAGTGCGGCCTCATCAAGAGTGCCCGCAAGCGCGCGCGACGACGTGAGATTAGCCGGAAACCTCACATTTTCTTCGTCACCAAAGCCGAGAACCTCAATCGCAAAATCAAGACGTTCGCCTTTTTGATGCAAAGCCTCGACAACACCGATGCCGGCGATCACACCCAGCGCGCCATCATACGCACCGCCATCGACGACTGTGTCGATATGCGAGCCAATGAGCAAGGCCGGAAGACCTGATGTCTTGCCTTCATAGCGCCCGACAACCGTTCCAAGCGCGTCGACATGAACGGAATCGCATCCCGCATTGCGCATTTCATCGACGATGAAATCAATCGATTTGATATGCGAAGGCGAGAGATAAAGCCGCGTGATTTTTCCGGGCTCATCTGTGTAAGCGCGGAGCGCTTCGAGGCGTTGATAGGCGCTTGCGCCGAGCGACGAGGAAGGTGTTGTCATGAGAACAATCTAAGCGATCAGTGGAAGGGGCTCAAGCCATCCTCAGTCAGGACAATTTCAATCAAGCTTCGGCCGCCAAAGCCGCAGCGTGAGGGCATTGAGAACAACACTCACACTTGAGAGTGCCATCGCTCCCCCCGCAACAATGGGCGATAAGAGGCCAAGAGCCGCGAGCGGAATACCCACAACATTATAGGCAAAGGCCCAGAAGAGGCCGAGGCGAATCGTTTGCGTCGCACGGCGCGCGAGATGAAGAGACGCGGGCGCAAGACGCGGATCGGGCCGTATCAAGGCGATGCCCGCACTGTCAATCGCGATATCGGTGCCTGAACCCATCGCAATGCCGACATCGGCGCTGGCAAGAGCGGGCGCATCATTCACACCGTCACCCACCATAGCGACGATCGCGCCTTTTGTTTTTAACGCGGCGATAGCGTCGGCTTTTCCTTCAGGTCGAACTTCAGCGATGATGGATCTTATACCAAGTTCATTGCCAATGCGCTCTGCCGCGCCTTTTGTATCGCCCGTCAAAAGCGTGGTTGAAAGACCGAGTGCATGACTCCGTGTGATGGCGGCTTTTGACGTGACGCGTGCGGGATCGGCAAAGGCAATCAAGCCCAGACATTGTTTTGAAGAGAGATTTCCGAGAAGACTGACTCCATGACCTTGAGCCGTCAAAGCCACGATGCGATCAGAATATTTTTGTAACTCTATTCCCACACGCAGCAACGCCGCTTCATTGCCAAAAATCATTTCATCGCTGCCAAGACGCGCTGCAATCGCCCCGTCAAGGAGAGAAAAATTTTCCGCTTTTTTGATGGTGAGTGCGCGCGCTTCAGCCTCTTTGCGAATGGCCTCCGCAAGCGGATGTGTGCTTCCGGCTTCAAGCGCGGCGGCTAATGCTAAGAGTGCAGAGACGTCATCACCTTCAAGCGCGGTTAAAACCGGTTTGCCTTCGGTGAGGGTTCCGGTTTTGTCAAAGACAAGGTGCGTAACAGAGGCGGCACGCTCAAGTGCTGCCGCATCTTTGATGAGAATACCATGACGGGCGGCAATGCCGGTGGCGGCAAGAATGGCGGTGGGTGTTGCAAGGCCCAAAGCGCATGGGCACGCAATGACAAGAACGGATACGGAATTAATCAACGCGGTTTCAAGCGTCACACCCGCGATCAACCACATGATCGCCGTGAATAATGCAATCACCAAAACGACAGGCACAAAAATCGCGCTGATGCGATCGACCAAAGCTTGAACGGGCGCTTTTGAACTTTGTGCGGAAGCCACAAGACGGATGATGCGCGCAAGCACGGTTTCCGCACCAAGCGCTGTGGTCTCAACTTCAAGAAGCCCATCAAGATTAACGGTGCCGCCGACCACTTTCGCGCCTTCGCTTTTTCGAACCGGCAGGCTCTCACCTGTGATCATGGATTCGTCTAAGCTCGCAGCACCTTTTGTAATCACGCCATCAACCGGAATCACTTCACCTGCGCGAACAAGAACATGATCGCCGACATGCAGGGTTTCTACATCCACCATTTCTTCGCGATCACCGATGAGACGCCGTGCGGTTGTTGGACGTAAAGCGCCGAGGGATTTTATCGCTGATGCGGTTTCAGATGTTGCGCGTTCTTCTAACCATTTGCCCATAAGGACAAAGGCGATGACCACGCTCGAGGATTCAAAATAAAGATGCGCGACATGTCCTTCATGAGCCGGGAAGAGCCAAAGATAAAGGCTCAACCCATAGGCCGCACTTGTACCAAGAGCGACGAGAAGATCCATTGTGGCGGAGCCGTTTTTGATCGCTTTCCACGACGATCGATAAAAGCGGAAGCCAAGTCCAAATTGCACAAAAGAGGCGAGGACAAATTGGATGAGCGGTGAGGGCATGAGATCTGTGCCAAGCACCATCCCGATCATGCCGACAAAGAAGGGCGCTGAAATCAGAAAAGCGAGTGCGGCCGCCAGTTTGGCTTTCTGCGCGCGTTTTTCCGCACGGGCGGCCTCAGCCGAGCGATCCGCTTCTATGATGAGGCTTGCGCCATAGCCGATATCATCCACCGCTTCGATGAGGTGTTCGGGTTGGGTTATCCCCTCAATCCGCGCGCTTTTGGTCGCGAGATTGACGGAAGCCGCCGTAACACCTGGAACCGACAAAAGCGCCTTTTCGACACGCGTGACGCAAGCGGCGCAGGTCATGCCGTCAATGGCCAAGGAAATTGCGGGTGTTTCGGTCATTTTCCGTCTCAAAGACGCTCTTGTTACGAGCCTTATATAGGCATGAGGGGCGCGATGAGCCAGAGACGCGCGGCCTTTGCTCCCTTGCGCTTACCGCATGAGATGGCACGATTGAAGCCGCACCATTCTGTGCCCAAATTTTCAGCTTTCCGAGATCCGCTAAGCCGCCTATCAAATCCCTGCTTTTTTCTTGAAGGCCCTAAATGACGGCGTTGGCTTTGACGGACCCCTCTTTGCCCGAAGCGGTAACACGCCGGACGATCCGCGCCGAGGGGCGCGTGCGTGCGCGGTTTCACTCAACACCGGGTGTTACGAAACTCGCGGCACTCTACGAGACTGGCGGCTATCGGTTGAAATTTCCGCGTGGTGAGCGCTGTGAGGCTGTGCTTGTAAACACAGGCGGCGGCATGGTGGGCGGGGATGAGCTCGCTTTCTCGCTTGATGCCGATGAAGATGCTGAGCTTGTTGTCACCACGCAATCGGCAGAAAAACTTTATCGCGCTGAGAGCGAGCCTGCAAAGATTTCGATTTCTTTAAAACTTGATGCGAGAGCGCGCATTGAGTGGGTGCCGCAAGAAACAATTCTCTTTTCTGGTGCACGGCTTTCACGAAAATTTATCGTCAATATGCAACGCGATGCATCACTCTTGATTTTTGAATCGACCGTCTTTGGCCGCATCGCGATGGGTGAAACAATTTGTGATGGCCTATTTCATGATCATTGGCGCATTCGTCGTGATAAAAAATTGATTTATGCCGATGACGTAAAGCTTGAAAACAATATGGCGGATTTGCTTAAACGCAAAGCGATTGGCAATGGCGCGCGTGTGGTTGCGACGTGTCTTTATATTGCGCCTGATGCGGAAATACGGATTGAAGAAGCGCGTGATGCTTTGCGTGATGCGTCTTGTGAATGCGCGGCAAGCGCATGGAACGGGATGATGGTTGTGCGTTTTATATCTTCTGATCCAGTAGCGCTTCGTCGGAGTGCCGTGGCTTTTCTAACCCGATTTCGTAAAACAGATCTGCCACGCGTGTGGCAATGCTGACTATTGATTAAAAGAGGAGGGCGCGATGATTTTATCGCCGCGTGAGAAAGATAAATTACTTGTTTCACTCGCCGCCATGGTGGCCCGAAATCGCTTGGCGCGCGGTGTGAAACTCAATCATCCCGAAGCCGTGGCGCTAATCACAGATTTCGTGGTTGAAGGCGCGCGTGACGGCCGAAGCGTTGCTGAACTCATGGAAGCGGGCGCACATGTGATACGCGCCGATCAAGTAATGGCTGGTGTTGCGGATATGATCCATGACGTACAAGTGGAAGCGACGTTTCCTGATGGCACAAAGCTTGTCACCGTACATCAACCGATCCGAGGCGCTTCATCCGGCGACACGATCACGCCCGGTGAAGTGATCACCGAGCCCGGATACATCGTGATGAATGAAGGCCGCGAGACGGTGACGATTACAGTGGCTAATAAAGGCGATCGCCCGATCCAAGTCGGCAGTCATTATCATTTCTTTGAAACCAATCCGGCTTTGTCTTTCGAGCGCACGAAAGCGCGCGGGATGCGGCTTGATATTCCGGCTGGAACGGCGGTGCGGTTTGAGCCCGGGCAAACACGTGATGTGACGCTTGTGGCACTCGCAGGCAAACGCGAAGTCTTTGGCTTCCGCCAAGATGTGATGGGCGCGTTGTGAGCGCACGAGGAGAATAAGCACATGACAACGAAACTCTCCCGCGCGGCTTATGCGGATATGTTCGGTCCCACAACGGGCGATCGCGTCCGTTTAGCTGACACATCGCTTCTGATCGAAGTCGAAAAAGATTTCACAACTTACGGCGAAGAAGTGAAATTCGGCGGCGGTAAAGTCATTCGCGATGGAATGGGTCAGAGCCAAATTTCAAATAAGGATGGCGCGGTCGATACCGTGATCACCAATGCCTTGATTGTTGATCATTGGGGTATTGTGAAAGCCGATATCGGATTAAAAAATGGCCGCATCGCCGCGATTGGCAAAGCGGGCAATCCCGATATTCAACCGAATGTCACGATCATCATCGGCCCCGGCACCGATGTGATTGCGGGTGAGGGTAAGATTCTTACCGCCGGCGGCTTTGATACGCATATTCATTTCATTTCGCCGCAGCAAATCGAACATGCTTTGATGTCGGGCGTGACCTCACTTCTCGGCGGCGGCACAGGCCCTTCTGCAGGCACAAATGCGACGACATGCACGCCCGGCCCTTGGCATATGGCGCGGATGATTGAGGCTGCCGATGCGTTTCCTGTGAATGTCGGTTTTTCCGGTAAGGGCAATGCGGCTTTGCCGGGCTCTCTCGTTGAAATGATTGAAGCCGGCGCTTGTGCTCTAAAGCTTCATGAGGATTGGGGCACAACACCCGCCGCGATTGATAATTGCCTGAGCGTTGCGGATGATCACGACATTCAGGTGATGATTCACACGGATACGCTGAATGAATCAGGCTTTGTTGAAGATACGATCAAAGCTTT
>RFZR01000078.1 GCA_009920595.1 Alphaproteobacteria bacterium
GGCCCTTTGACGCTTGTTCTGCCTTTGCGCGAGGGTGCACCGATTTCCGATTTAGCGCTTGCAGGTCATTCAAGCATTGCATTGCGCGTGCCGTCCCATCCTGTGGCGCGTGCCCTTATCGAGGCCTCTCGTCGCCCTATCGCCGCGCCGTCCGCCAATCGATCAGGTCATGTGAGTCCCACTCTTGCCGAACATGTTCTTGAAGATCTTGATGGGCGCATTGATGCGGTGGTGATCGGAGAAGCATCTGATGTTGGTGTGGAATCAACCATTCTCTCTCTCATTGATGAGCGCGCGGTATTGTTGCGACCGGGTGGTGTGACGCGCGCCGATCTTGCATCTGTTTTGAGGTATGAGCCTTCGCTGGTCGAACCTTCGTCAGATGAAGAGGCGCTAATCGCGCCGGGTCTTTTGAAATCTCATTACGCACCAAACGCGTCGCTTCGTCTTGATGTGCACTCAATTCAAGAGGGTGAGGCGGCGTTGCTGTTTGGAACATTCCGCCCGCAAGGCTTGGAAAAAGCGCGGCAGAGTTTCAACCTCAGTCCGCGCGGCGATCTCAAAGAGGCGGCAGCGACTTTGTTTTCCGCACTCAGGCAGCTTGATCACGCTGGGGCGTCGGTCATTGCCGTCGCCCCTATTCCAGATTTCGGTTTGGGCGAGGCGCTCAGGGATCGCTTGCAGCGCGCGGCCGCGCCGCGTGAGTGAGAATCTTGCCTGATATTCAGGCTTGCTCTTTCATCGACGCACATTCATTATTAGTGAAATCAAGTTTTTCTTGCAGGGCCGCAAATGAACCACGTCGCTTGGGATGATTTTCGCTTGGTCAAAGCGATAGCCGATACGCGCTCATTGAATGGTGCGGCGGCGATCTTGAACATCAATCATTCGACCGCTTTTCGTCGATTGACGGATTTGGAAAAGCGACTCGGCACCGTGCTCTTTGAGCGTCATCGTACGGGTTACGCGCTAACACCTGCGGGTGATGAAATGGCGCAACTGGCCTCGCGCATGGATGATGATGTTGAATCCTTCATGCGCAAATTAGCGGGACAAAGTTTGATCCCGACAGGTGAATTGCGTGTGACCACAAATGACACTTTGCTTGTCTATTTGTTGATGCCGGTTTTTGCCGCCTTTCGTCGCGCCTTTCCCACCATCAATCTTGATATCGTACTCACCAATCAACCGCTTAATCTTTCAAAGCGCGATGCGGATATCGCGATTCGTGCAACCGATAATCCGCCTGAGACTCTTGTTGGTCGTCGCATCTGCGGATTGAACTGGGCGATCTATGGATTGAAGAGCGAGTTTCCTGATGCGGTTCATGGTGTGCATCCAGAGCTAGACAGTTTGGCGTCGCGGATTTGGGTGTCGCTCGGCGATCAGCTCGGGCATATTCGAGCGGTGCGTTATGTGCATGAACGCGTGCCTCAAGAGCAAATTGCAATCAAGATCAATACAGTGCTTGGTTTAACAGAGGCGGTAGAAGAAGGCATCGGCATCGGACCTTTGCCTTGTCTGATTGCTGATCGTCGTGAGAAGCTTGTACGGTTAAGCGATCCCAATCCTGATTTTGCAACGGGGCTGTGGTTGCTCACACATCCTGATTTGCGTGCCTCGCCGCGCGTGCGCGCATTTCTTGATGTGGCAGCGGGTGAGTTAGCGAAACTCAAGCCTTTGATTGAAGGGACTAGGGTGTAGGGTGTAGGGCTTAGGAATCATTTAAAAACTACTGCCTACACCCTAATCCCTACACCCTATCTTTCACATCTCCACAACAACACGCCCGCGAATTTGACCTTTCAAAATCGTGGCGGCAGTTTCGATGACGGTATTAAAGGGAATTGTTTTTGTCATTGAGGCGAGGAGCGAGTGATCAAGATCGCTTGCTAGTCGCTTCCAGGCTTCAAGGCGCAAAGCCATTGGACACATCACGCTGTCGATACCGAGAAGCGCGACACCACGCAAAATAAAGGGCGCGACGCTGGTCGGTAAATCCATGCCTTGTGCAAGGCCACAAGCTGCAATTGCCCCATGCGCTTTGGTTTGCGCCAACACATTGGCAAGCGTATGAGAGCCGACAGAATCAATGCCTGCAACCCAACGTTCTTTGCCAAGTGGGCGACCGGGTTCGGACAGTTCTTTACGATCAATGATTTCTGCGGCACCGAGTTTTTTGAGATAGTCGGCTTCTTCAACGCGACCCGTTGAGGCAATCACATGCCATCCCGCTTTTTTCAAAAGCGCGATCGCTACCGAACCCACACCACCTGCAGCACCGGTAACGATGGCCGCACCGTCCGAGGGTTTGAGGCCATGTTTTTCAAGCGCGAGAACGGAGAGCATCGCGGTATAACCCGCAGTGCCAATTGCCATCACATCATGCGCGCTCATGCCTGAAGGAATTTTTACAAGCCAATCGCCTTTGACGCGCGCTTTTTCCGCGTAGCCACCATAATGCGTTTCAGAAAGACCATAACCATTAAGAAGAACAGCATCACCACTTTTGAAATTCGGATGCGACGAGCTTTCGACAACACCTGCAAAATCAATACCGGCGATCATCGGAAATTTACGCGGAACTGCCGATTTTGCAGAAAGAACAAGACCATCTTTATAATTGATTGTTGAATGCGAGACACGCACAACAACATCACCGTCCATAAGATCATTTTCAGAGAGGGTGGACCATGCCACATGTTGCGCGCCCGCTTCATCTTTGGTGACCATGACCGCTTTGAATGATGACATGAGAAAACCCCTTTTGGATTTGTAATTGATTATGAGCGATGAGCGCGCATTCACGCAACTTGTTCAGCCGGTCTGATGACGGCTTTTTCCCTGATCGGAAGATTGATGGCAGCCGACGCAACACCCAAGGCGACACTGAGCCACCAGACAATCTGATAAGAGCCCGAAGATTCATAAAGAATGCCGCCGAGCCACACGCCGAGAAAGCCACCAACTTGATGAGAAAAGAACGCGAAGCCGTAAAGCATCGCGAGATAACGCGTGCCAAACATGAGAGCGACAAGCGCAGATGTCGGCGGCACGGTTGAAAGCCACAAAAGCCCCATCACAAAACCAAAGAGCATCGCCGTTGTTGGCGAAGCGGGAATGAGGATGAATGCGATAACCGCAAGCGAACGACCAAAATAAATGATCGAGAGAATATAGCGTTTCGGCATGCGACCTGAAAGCCATCCGGCAGTGAGTGAGCCCACTGCATTGGCCAGACCAATAATCGCGAGTGTCCATCCGCCAACCCATGCGGGCATACCAATGTCTTTGAGATAAGCGGGCATATGCGCGGTGATAAAGGCCAATTGAAATCCGCACGTGAAAAAGCCAAGCACAAGCAGCACATAGCTTTTATGTTGAAAGGCTTCGCTCAGCGCTTGTTTGATGGATTGACTAGGACCCGACGCATTGGATTTTGAAAGAGCACGTGTAGAAAGTGGGATCGATAAAGGCAGAACGGCCAGCATTGTAAAAGCGAAGACAAGCAAGGTCTGATGCCAACCAATTGTTTCAATGAGCGCTGCGCCAATCGGTGGAAATAGAAATTGACCGAATGAGCCGGCAGCGGTTCCTGCGCCAAAGGCTAGCCCACGCCATTGTTCAGGCAGCAATTTGCCAAAGGCCCCGAGGATCAAATTAAATGAAGCACCGGAAAGGCCCAAACCAATCATAACGCCCGCACCGAGTGTAATCGTTGTTTGCGTCGAGCCGAAGGCCATCAGCACAAGACCGCCTGCATAAAGCAATCCACCGAGCATGATCATCCGGATTGTTCCGAACCGATCGGCAAGCGCGCCCGCAAAAGGTTGGCCAACACCCCAAAGCAAATTTTGGATGGCGATGGCGAATGAAAACGAATCGCGTCCCCAGCCGAATTCGCTTGTCATAGGCAATTGAAAGAGGCCGATCGAGGCACGGGGACCAAAAGTGAGAAGGCCAATCAGGCATCCACAAATGACAATCAACGCAGGCGAGGCGGAGCGAGCGGCCGAGCCGGGTGAAGGATCTGTCGAGGTCATGGAAGTGCCTTTTTTGAATCTAGGCTCTTTATAGCGTTTTTGCGGTGCCAATGCGAGTATTCAGCAAAGAAATTGCGCAATCTCAGGCATCCAATGCTTATCATATGCAGATTTTTTGGAGCGATCATGGGCTTTTCCAAGGATTTAGCCTTGAGTTGATGTTGCTTTTTCGGGGTCGATCCGTCATGGAACAGCCACAATCTCGCACCTGCGAAAAGGAACGGCGCGATGGCGAAGTGGGTCTATACGTTTGGGGACGGACGGGCCGAAGGCCAGTCCACAATGCGCAATCTCCTCGGCGGCAAAGGAGCCAATCTGGCTGAGATGAGCAATCTCGGATTGCCTGTTCCGCCCGGCTTCACCATCACGACTGAAGTCTGCACTTATTATTATGATCACGGCAAAACCTATCCCGCAGAACTTGAAGCGGAAGTGACGAAAGCGCTTGAGCATATTGGCGCGCTGACCGGCAAAGGTTTTGGTGATCGTGAAAATCCCCTGCTTGTGTCGGTGCGTTCGGGCGCGCGCGCGTCAATGCCTGGGATGATGGATACGGTTTTGAATTTGGGCCTCAATGACGTGACCGTTGAAGCGCTTGCAAAAGGCGCGGGCGATGCACGCTTTGCGTGGGATTCATATCGCCGCTTCATTCAGATGTATTCGGATGTGGTGCTTGGCGTTGATCATTATCACTTCGAAGACATTCTTGAATCAACGAAAGAGCGCAAAGGCTTCACGCTTGATACGGATCTTTCTGCCGATGAGTGGAAAGTGATTGTTGGCGAGTACAAAAAGATTGTCGAACAAGAACTCGGAAAACCTTTCCCGCAAGATCCGAAGGAACAATTATGGGGCGCGATTGGTGCCGTGTTCGGATCATGGATGAATGCGCGCGCTAATAAATATCGCGAGTTGCACAATATTCCTGCAAGCTGGGGCACGGCCGTCAATGTGCAAGCGATGGTGTTTGGCAATTTGGGCGAGACATCGGCGACCGGTGTTGCCTTCACGCGCAATCCCTCAACGGGCGAAAAGGCGCTTTACGGTGAATTTCTGATCAATGCGCAAGGTGAAGATGTTGTCGCTGGCATTCGCACGCCGCAAGACATTACCGAAGCGGCGCGTATTGCTGCGGGTTCAGACAAGCCATCGCTCGAAAAGGCGATGCCTGAAGCCTATGCCGAATTTATTCGCATCTGCGGATTGCTCGAAGGCCATTACCGCGATGTGCAAGATGTTGAATTCACGATTGAACGCGGCAAGCTCTGGATGTTGCAAACGAGAAATGGCAAGCGCACCGCGAAAGCGGCGTTGAAGATCGCCGTTGATCTCGCGCATCAAGGATTGATCACAAAGGATGAAGCGATTGCACGGATTGATCCCGCTTCGCTTGATCAATTACTGCATCCGACGATTGATCCGAAGGCCGAGCGTAAAGTGATGGCCACAGGCCTGCCCGCATCACCGGGTGCGGCATCGGGTGAAATTGTTCTTGATAGTGATGAAGCGGAAGCGGCAAAAGCAGCGGGCAAAAAAGTCATTCTCGTTCGCGTGGAAACAAGCCCTGAAGACATTCATGGCATGCATGCGGCCGAAGGCATTCTCACCGCGCGTGGTGGCATGACATCACATGCCGCTGTTGTGGCGCGTGGTATGGGCAAGCCTTGCGTTTCAGGCGCGGGCACATTGAAGGTTGATATCAATGCTGGCACGGTGAGTGCGCTCGGAACGGTGCTCAAAAAAGGCGATCACATCACGATTGATGGATCAACCGGTCAAGTGTTGATCGGTCAAGTGAAGATGATCGAGCCTGAACTCTCCGGTGAATTCGGAATTCTCATGGGTTGGGCGGACGCGCAGCGCCGCATGAAAGTGCGCACCAATGCGGAGACACCGCTTGATGCGAAAACGGCGCGTGGCTTTGGCGCGGAAGGCATCGGCCTTTGCCGTACAGAACATATGTTCTTCGAAGGCGAACGAATTGTTGCCGTGCGCGAGATGATTTTGGCTGATGATACAAAAGGCCGCCGCGCAGCGCTTGCAAAATTATTGCCGATGCAGCGCAATGATTTCATCGAGCTTTTCACAATTATGTCAGGCCTTCCGGTGACGATCCGTTTGCTTGATCCGCCTCTGCATGAATTCTTGCCGCATTCGGACGAAGAAATTGCCGAAGTGGCGAAGGCAATGAATGCATCTCCTGAAAAGCTTCGTGCGCGTGCACTCGAGCTTCATGAATTTAATCCGATGCTCGGTTTCCGGGGATGCCGTCTCGCTGTGGCCTATCCTGAAATTGCGGAGATGCAGGCACGTGCAATTTTTGAAGCTGCTGTGGAAGCGGCCAACAAGACCGGGAAAGCCGTTATCCCCGAAGTGATGGTGCCGCTTGTGATGGCGAAGCCCGAACTTGATTTTGTCAAAGCGCGTATTGATGCGATGGCGAATGAAGTCAAAAAAGAAACGGGTGCCGAATTCACGTATCAAGTCGGCACCATGATTGAATTGCCGCGCGCGGCGTTGCGGGCAGCTGAAATTGCGCAATCTGCTGAATTCTTTTCATTCGGTACAAATGATTTGACGCAAACAACGCTCGGCATCAGTCGCGATGATGCGGCGTCCTTTTTGGGATCCTATACAGCGGCGGGACTCTTGCCGTCAGATCCTTTCGTGACGCTTGATCAAGACGGTGTCGGCGAACTTGTGAAATTGGCTGCCGAACGCGGACGCTCAACGCGTCCCTCGATCAAGCTGGGCATATGTGGTGAACATCGTCGTCGCCGGCTAAGCCCCGCGGTCCACGCCAACAAAAAGGGCCCCGTCATGGGGCCCTTTTCTTTTGCCTAGCCGGCGGACCTCAGAGGACCGCCTTCTCGAGCTTCGGCACCAGCGCGTGGTGGATGGCGAAGGCGATGACGTAGGCGAAGGCGCAGAAGCTGAAGAGGACCGCGTAGCCGCCCGTCGGATTGGCGTCGAGGACCGCGCCGGCGACGATCGGGAAGATCATGCCGCCGATGGAACCGGCGAAGCCGCCCAAGCCCGAGACCGAGCCGACGGCGTTCTTCGAGAACGTGTCGGAGACCGTGGCGTAAAGGCTGGCGGACCAGGCCTGGTGGGCGGAGGCGCCGAAGGCGATGAGGAAGACGGCTTCCCACATGCCGAGACCGCGGACGAAGAAGATCGGCAGCGAGCAGACGGC
>RFZR01000079.1 GCA_009920595.1 Alphaproteobacteria bacterium
GGCGGTTAACCGCATGGACCTGGCCCGACTGAAGTGCTGCTGTACGAGCGGCAACGTCCTGAATGTTGCGGATTTCAACCGTTTCGAAATTCGCGCGACCGGCTTTCCAGTAATCGCCACGACGCTTGAACTTCAAGCCAACGCCTGGCTCGAACTTCTCAAGCGTGTAACCGCCGGTGCCGATTGGCTTCTGCCAGTCGGTGAAACCATTCGGAACAACGATCAGGTGATAGTCACCGAGAATGACAGGGAAGTCAGCATTGCCGCCTTCGAGTGTCATCTGGATCTGATTGGCATTGAGCTTCTTGATTTCAGTGATCTGCTTCAAGATGCCCTTCGCCGGTGATTTTGTTTCGCCGGTGTGGATGCCGATTGAGTAGATGATGTCATCTGCATCGAGCGTCTTGCCGTTCGAGAACTTCACGCCCTTGCGGACATTGAAGATCCATTCTTTTGCACCGGGCTTTGCTTCCCAGCTTTCGAGCAATTCGCCGGTCGGGTTACCATTCGCGTCGAATTCGACCATGCAGTTATAAACGGCGAGAGATGCGCCGATCATCACTGAGTCAGCATAGGTGCGTGGGTCGAGCGAGTCAGTGGCTGAGCCGCCTTCCATGCCGATGATAAAGTTTCCGCCGACCTTCGGCGCTGCGGCTTGCGCCGTGCCGGAAAGAAGCGTTGGCGTAACCGCCATGCCGGCACCGATCATGGCAACGCCTGCCATGAAGTCGCGGCGGGACAATGCGCCCTTGTCGAATAAATGTTTCAGCTTGTTGTATTCTTCCACGGCTATCCCCTTCTTGGTTGCGCCACGGTTCGGACGTCAGGTCCGTTCGCGGTCGCTTTCGTGGTTCGTCCTCGCCAGCGCCGCTCGCAAGCCATGCAGGCTCAACATTGCAGCGTTGACCTCCCAACGGATCAGAACACTGATCCGATGCCCTATCGTTGCCGAAGCTTGGGTTCTGCACAAGGGAAGAATTGTATTTTTACGCGAAATTTGTCGTTTCCACCCGTTCCCGCCAATAGGGTGTCGTAAAGAGGAAATTTCCTGCCGTATTTCGGAAGCCGAAACGGGGCAGGAGGGGGCGGGTTTGATCAATTGGCTGCGGCGGTGAGACTCACTCGAAGACCAGCTGCACTTTGGTGGCTTCCGCACGGTTTGCCGCGAGGTCAAAAGCAGCGCGCGCATTGCGGAAAGGCATGGCTGCGCCCAAGAGCGGCGCCACATCGATGATCCTCTTTGAAAGTAGATCCACCGCCCAGTCAAATTCCTCATGGAAACGGAAGGCGCCGCAATATTTGATTTCCTTTGAAACCAGCAAATCGGTGGGCACCACCATATCGATCCCGTGGCTCATTTGAATGATCTTGCCTCCCGGTTTTACGCAGGAAAACGCAATACCGGTTTCGGACGATGTCCCAGACGTTTCGAAGGCCACATCAACCTGTCCCATTTCGGCACGCAGGGCATTTAAAGCCTCGGTCTCCGCGCTGACATTGATCACGGAGTCAGCACCCAAGCGGAGTGCCAGCTGCAGGGGCTTTGAGGAAATGTCCGCAGCGATGATTTCGCGTGCGCCCGCATGGCGGGCGGCAAGCAGGCTCAGAAGGCCAAGCGGACCACAGCCCGATATAAAGACGCGTTGCCCAGCGATTTTTCCGCCGACCCGAACGGCATGGAGGGCTTGTGCCAAGGAGGCCGCAAAGGCCGTCCGGTCAAATGGTGCATCCTGTCCCGTCGGCACGGCTTGGCTTTCGGCGCATATTAAAGTCTGTCGAAATCCGCCTGGGGTTCCTGGATAGCGCTCTGCCGTTCCGAAAAAGCGACGCTCTCCGCAATGGATCGGGCGGCCTGAACGGCAATGGAAACAAAAGCCGCAAGGTTGTGACGGGTTAATGGCTACGCGATCTCCCTGCCGGACGCGTGAGACACCGCTTCCGACGGCATAGACGGTTCCGGAGATTTCCGACCCGGGAATGAGGGGTTGTTTTTGCCGAGGTTCTTTGGAAGGTCCTTGCCGATAAAGAAGGAGGTCGGCTTCCGTGATGCCGCCCCGCGCGACGCGAATGGCGATCTCGCCCGGACCCGGATCGAGTGTCTCAACGTCGCCGATCCGCAGATCATCAGCCCCGTGGATCAAAATGGCAGAGGTAAGGGCGGACATTGTGACGGATCCTCAACGCAACAAAACAGAAACAGATACCCTCTTTTGCTACCGCCCTTTGCTTAATTCTGTGATAATTCTTGAGCGGCTTCGAGACGACTTGATTTGCAGATTTTAAATCTTAAATCGTAATCTAATCATATAGTTAAATTGATAAACTCATGTATTTTCTTCTTTCAAAATCGCTCTGGCTCATCTTTGCGCCGTCAAGTTTTCTGATTTTGTGCCTCTGTTTGGCTTTGGCGCTCACTTTGTGGGGTAAGCGGCGCGCGGGTTTCGCGCTCGGAAGCGCGGCACTCTTGATCCTCGCGATCCTCTCCTTTTCGCCATTGACTGAGAAACTGGCGGCGGTGCTCGAAGATCGCTTCCCGCCTGTTCAGAGTGATGAGCGTCCCATTAAAGGTGCGATCATTTTAGGAGGTGGTCTCAATATGGCCTCGTCGGTCATGAAGGGGCAATTGGTTCTCGGCGCGGCGGGAGATCGTCTCTTGGCCATGGCGGATCTTGCGCGGCGTTATCCGCAAGCCACAATCGTTTTTACCGGCGGTTCGGGGTATCTTGCAGGTTCGACCGCGTCAGAGGCCGATCTTATCGAGCAGCATCTTTCACGTCTCGGTATAGCGCCTGGAAAGGTTCTGTTCGAACGGGCTTCACGAAACACCTATGAGAATGCCGTAATGACCAAAACGATAGTCAACCCGGCTCAAGGCGAGCGCTGGCTTCTTGTTACATCCGCTTTACATATGCCGCGTGCGATGGGGCTTTTTCGAGCAGCGGGTTTTGACCTCGAAGCCTATTCGGTTGATTGGCGGACTGCCCAAGGCTTCGCCGGGTTTATGAGTGATGAGCCAGCATCATCCCGCTTGCGCTTGTTTGATTCAACCATCCGCGAAATTATTGGGCTCGTCGCCGCGCGTGTAACAGGTCAATCGAGGGAACTCTTTCCCGCACCGCGATGACCGGTGTTATTTATTCTGAATAGGGCAGGCCGATCCGATAGACGCCTTTGAAATCATGCGGATCAACCACTTTGCCTTTGCGATAGATGACAAGGCGTCCTTCATCGGCAAGCGCAATCGCTTCACGACGCACGGGAGTCATCAAAGGGCCCCATCCATCGGGATGAGAACCGCCAATCAAACGCGCTGCTTCTGAAGGACAAAATGTTTTGCCCGCACCGCGTGTGGTTGCAAGGTCAATCAATGTCTCTCGCAAACGATCAGCAATCACGTCTTTATTTATGGCCGTCATCATAATGCGCGCTTAATGTGTTTCATCATAAGCGGCAAGCGCTTTGATTGCGGCATGCGCACGTGATCTGAATTGCCGCTGTAACATTGCAATAAGCGCTGCAAGCGTTGTGATGATCAAAGCCACAGGTGAGACAAACCATCCGACATAAGCGAGTGCAAAAAAGAAGGCGCGCTGACCGCGATTAAATTCACGGCCCGCATCGGTGATGACCGCTGTTAAGGCTTCAGCGTGGTGCGATCGATCAAGCGGTGAGCCACGATCAGCGGTGGGTGCGGCACCCAGTAAAATCGCTGCATAATTGAACAAACGATATGACCAAGCGAATTTGAAAAAGGCATAGACGAAAATCAAAGCGAGGCCTGTGACTTTGATTTCCCACATTGTGCGTGTGGTCATAATGCCGAGCGGAAGATCGGAAAAGATTTTCAAAACATCATCGGCCGCGCGAATGAGCGCAAAAGCACCACCGAAAGCGAAGATCGATGTGGATGCGAAAAAGGCGGTTCCATTTTGAAGGCCAGCGAGAACCTGTGTGTCGAAAATTCGTTCAGCGCGCTGTTCCATCTGTTTGATCCAGCGCGCGCGATAACGATCCATGAGACCATTGAGGCTTTGCTCGCCCGCGCGCGGATGCTCAACAAAATGGTGGTACAAGAACCAAGCGAGACAAAAGGTCCCAAAGGCCAAAGCATCAAAAAGCGTGAAATCTGACATGACTCAACTATCGCGCGGTTGATTTGTGCTTCGCAAGCGGCAACATGGAGAAATATTCGTTTTCGAGGAAATAGGGACCATGCCGCAGACCATCATCAAAGGCTATAAAGCGCTTGTCGATGACGCGACAAAGGAAATCACCACGCTTTCGATCGCCGAGGCGCAGGGCCTCCTCGCCGATCCCGAGGTGGTGATGGTCGATTTGCGCGACCCGCGAGAGCTGGAACGTGAAGGCAAAATGCCGGGCGCGTTTCATTGCCCGCGCGGCATGCTGGAATTCTGGATTGATCCCGATAGCCCCTATCACAAGCCGATTTTTGCTGAAGACAAGCGCTTCGTCTTTTTCTGCGGGGGCGGCTGGCGCTCGGCCTTAGCGGCCAAAACGGCGCAAGATATGGGCCTGAAACCCGTAGCCCATATTGATGGCGGCTTTAGCGCTTGGAAAAAAGCAGGCGCTCCGATTGTCAGTAGTTGATATCTTTCCCCGCGACATCGCGCGGGGTGGAACCGCGGCGGACCTGTCGCTAGAGAGAAGTCATGCCTCTTCATCTCGTCAAACTCTGTGTCGGTTGCGAGTCGATCGCCGAACTCGAAGGCTGGATCGCCGAAACCTCGGCCGAACGTCGCCGCCGCAAGCAGGTCGATGAACAAATCCACACGACCCGTATGATGCCAAAGCGCGTCGAGGATATTCTTGACGGTGGCTCTCTTTATTGGGTCATCAAGGGCATGATTTCATGCCGGCAGACCATTCTCGATTTACGGCAAATAACGGGCAGCGATGGCATTTCGCGCTGTGCGATTGTGCTCGAGCAGAAGGTTGTGACCGTTGAACCGCGCGCGATGCGTCCGTTTCAAGGCTGGCGCTATCTCGAGGAAAAGTCAGCGCCCCGTGACCTGAAAAAAGTCGGAAAATTTTCGAAAGATATGCCCGAGACGATGCGTCGCGAATTGGCCGAATTGGGTTTGTTGTAAGGTCCTTTATTCCGCATTGACGCGGATCTATTTCGAGGGAGTCCTGTGGTGCCCGTTATTCTTGGTTTACTGGCACTGGCTTTGGTGTTGTGGCTCGCGAAATCCTATATCAAAGTTGATCCGGGCCTGTTGAAACGTTATGGCCGCAAAATTGGTGGCTATGCGTCTTTTGCCGCAGCCGCGCTGCTCGTGTTCAAAGGGCGGATTGATGCCGCACTCTTGCTTGGTGGTTTGGGCGGATGGCTTTTGGGAGTTAAAATTCCAATCCTGCCCTGGTATCAACCCAACGCTTCGCAACAATCCTTACGCACCGTGTGGCTTGATCTCACTAGCGCAAGCGATGGTGCTTTCGATGGACATGTGATCGGTGGTCCCTTCGCGGGACGGACGCTCAATACGCTTGAGCGCGATGATTTGTTCCGGTTGCTCAATGCGCTCTCAGACGCTGATCCGGCAGGCTATAATTTATTTCAGACCTATTTGGACCGCAGGCTTCCCGGTTGGCGTGAGACAGCGGAGGGTCACGCGCATACGCGGCAACGCCGCACGGCCGCGACGACCGCGATGACCGAGCAAGAAGCTTACGAAGTCTTGGGGATTGAGATGGGCGCGAGCGAAGAGCAAATCCGCGAGGCGCATCGGGCGTTGCTCAGAAAGCTGCATCCCGACCAAGGGGGAACCACTTGGTTGGCGACCCGTATCAATATGGCTCGAGACGTACTCTTGAACCGCCATCGCTGATATCCTGCGTTAGACCCGTGCTTTCATTAACTCCGTGACGCGAAACAAGCGCCACCTTGCTTTTTCACAAGCGCGCAAGCGGTCTGTGCATCATCAAGTGACATCCGCGTGAAACGCGTGCGCCACATGGGTTTGCCTTTGACCTGAACCTTTTCAATCGAAGGTTTTGCGTCACCTAATATTGATGACATTTGCCCCGATAAATCATTGATCAGTGACTTGGCTTTCTTCTCATCTGTGGCAACACCGACTTGAATCCACCAGCTTTTTTCAGTGCCATTTGATGGTGAACGCGCAGCTGAATTTTGCGTCTCTGCGTAGCTCATCGCTTTTGGTGCTGGAGCCGGTGCAGCGCCCGGTTTCCACACAAGCTTCGATTGTGGTTCGGTTGTTTTCGCTACCGGTTGTACTTGCGGTGAAAGCGAGGCTGTTGGGCTTTCCGCAGCGTCTTCATTATCAGACGAGGGTCGCTCAACATCAACAGGTGTTGGCAAAGTTGAAATCGCTTTGGCGGTTTTCACTGGGGCTTTGGTATCACCATTCGAAGCAACATCGATATAGGCGTCAACCAGTTCGGCCATGCGACGATCACGCGAATTGCCGGAGCGTCCACCCAAGATCACAGCGAGCAAAGACCGCCCGTCACTATGGACCGAAGTCAGAAGATTGAACCCTGATCTTGCTGTATAGCCGGTCTTAATGCCATCGACGCCGTCAACGCGACCAAGGAGCTTATTGTGATTGGCGATCGTTGCGCCGTCATAATCAAATGAGCGCATCGAAAAATATTGGAAGTAACGCGGGAAACGATTTTGAATTGAACGGCCGAGGACGATGAGATCACGCGCAGTTGTAACTTGACGCGGATTGGGAAGGCCGGATGCATTCGCATAGACCGTGCGTTTCATTCCGATCGAGCGTGCCTTTTGGGTCATCATATCCGCGAAATCTTTTTCGCTGCCGCCAACGGCTTCGGCGACGGCAACCGCGATGTCATTCGCTGACCGTGTGATGAGAGCCTTGATCGCATCTTCCACTGTGATGGTCTCACCAGGTGCCAGGCCGAGCTTAGAGGGCGACTGCCGGGCGGCCCATTCCGAGATCCGGATCGGGGTGGAGAGCGACATTTTTCCTGCTTCGAGCTGTTCGAAGAGAAGATAGAGCGTCATCACTTTGGTGATCGAAGCGGGATGCCGCGGTTGGTCGGCATTGACGGCACGAAGGATTTTTCCTGTCCTGGCATCGACGACCAATTCGGAATAGGGCGGGGCATAGCCACCTCCCTTCGGCTTTGATGCGGCCGCAGCACCCGCCGAAACGAGGCCAAAAAGCGCAAAACCCACCAAAATCCGGGCCGCAAACCGCGCGGCGACCGTCGAACC
>RFZR01000080.1 GCA_009920595.1 Alphaproteobacteria bacterium
GCGCGCGTCGCGGCAAAACTCGCGGTCGGCTATACGCTTGATGAAATCGACAATGACATCACGGGCGGCGCGACACCGGCCTCGTTCGAGCCGACAATTGATTACGTCGTCACGAAGATTCCGCGCTTCGCTTTTGAAAAATTCCCGGGTGCTGATCGCAATCTCACAACATCCATGAAATCGGTGGGTGAAGCGATGGCGATTGGTCGTACATTCCAAGAGTCTTTGCAGAAAGCTTTGCGGTCGCTTGAAACAGGCCTCACCGGTCTTGATGAAATTGAGATCGAAGGTTTGGGCTCTGGTGATGATAAAAACGCAGTCAAAGCTGTGCTCGGCACCGCAACGCCTGAACGCATTCTGCAAGTCGGCCAGGCCTTCCGCCTAGGCTTCACGCTTGAGGAAGTGCATGACAGCTGCAAGATCGATCCGTGGTTCTTGGAGCAAATCAAAGACATCGTTGATACGGAAGAAGCCATTCGCAAATTCGGCGTACCAAAAACGAAAGAAGCGTTACGTCGCTTAAAAGCCATGGGCTTCTCAGATTCGCGTCTTGCGGTTCTCTCCGGTGATACGGAAGCCAATGTTGCGAAACATCGTGCGTCACTCAATGTGCATCCCGTTTATAAGCGCATCGACACCTGCGCAGCCGAATTCGCGTCCCCGACTGCCTATATGTATTCAACCTATGCGCCTAATTTTGCGGGAGCTCCTGCAAATGAAGCGGCAGTTTCTGATCGTAAAAAAATCGCCATTCTCGGCGGCGGGCCGAACCGCATCGGCCAAGGCATCGAATTCGATTATTGCTGCTGCCATGCCTGTTTCGCGCTCAGCGATGCAGGATATGAAACCATCATGATCAATTGCAATCCGGAAACGGTTTCAACAGATTATGATACGTCTGATCGTCTCTATTTTGATCCGCTTACGGCTGAAGATGTGATCGAAATTTTGCGCCTTGAACAATCGAAAGGCCAATTGATCGGTGCGATTGTGCAGTTCGGCGGTCAAACACCGTTGAAACTTGCTCACGCGCTTGAGCAAGCGGGTATTCCCATCCTTGGCACCTCGCCTGATATGATTGATCTTGCTGAAGATCGTGATCGCTTCAAACGATTGCTTGATAAACTCGGTTTGAAACAACCTCAAAACGGCATTGCTTATTCGGTTGAGCAATCGCGTCTGGTGTTACAAGAGCTCGGTCTGCCTTTAGTTGTCCGCCCCTCCTACGTACTCGGCGGCCGTGCGATGGAAATTCTGCGTGATGAGCAAGCCTTCGATCGTTATCTTCTTGGCACGCTGCCCGAGCTGGTGCCGAATGATATCAAAGCGCGCTATCCGAATGATAAGACCGGACAGATCAATACGCTCCTTGGCAAAAATCCTCTTCTCTTTGATCGTTATTTATCAGACGCAATTGAAGTGGATGTCGATTGCGTCGCCGATGGCAAGGATGTGTTCATTGCCGGCATCATGGAACACATCGAAGAAGCCGGTATTCACTCGGGCGACTCCGCTTGTTCTTTGCCTCCACATTCGCTGAAAGCGGAAACACTCAAAGAACTCGAGCGGCAGACGCGTGAATTGGCCTTGGCTCTCAATGTTGTTGGCTTGATGAATGTGCAATTTGCACTCAAAGATGATGCGATCTATGTGCTCGAGGTGAATCCACGCGCCTCTCGCACAGTGCCCTTTGTTGCAAAAGTCATCGGCAAGCCGATTGCGAAAATTGCCTCACGCATTATGTCAGGCGAGGCACTTTCATCATTCAACTTAAAAGCTGAACCCTATGATCACATCGCCGTGAAAGAAGCGGTTTTCCCCTTCGCGCGCTTCCCCGGTGTTGATGTTGTGCTGGGTCCGGAAATGCGTTCGACGGGCGAAGTCATCGGGCTTGATAAAAGTTTCGGGGTTGCTTTTGCAAAAAGCCAATTGGGATCCGGCACGCAGGTGCCGAAGAAAGGCACCGTCTTCGTGTCCGTTCGCGATGCCGACAAACCACGCATCGTTACAACGATGAAAATGCTTTCTGATCTCGGTTTTACGATTGTCGCGAGCGAAGGCACGCAGAAACATCTCGCAACGCATGGCATCAAAGCCACGAAGATCAATAAAGTTCTTGAAGGTCGCCCGCATATTGTTGACGCCATCAAAAATGGCGAAGTGCAACTTGTCTTCAACACAACAGAAGGAAAACAGGCGCTGATGGACTCCCGCTCCCTGCGCCGAACCGCCCTCTTGCATAAAGTGCCCTATTATACGACGCTCGCCGGAGCGATTGCTGCGGCAGAAGGCATCAAGGCCTATCTGGCGGGCGATCTTGAAGTAAAGCCACTGCAAGACTATTTCCAAGGTCAGGGGGCCAAGGCTTCCTGATAGGGCGTTAAATTTCGGGCTTTGGAGCCGGGGAACCGGGTCTGGGGTCTGTTTTTTTCTGTTTTTTTGATCAAACGGACATGACAATGGAAAAGATCCCCATGACGACGGCGGGCTTTAAGGCGCTCGAAGAAGAATTGCGCCACCGCCAGCAGGAAGAGCGCCCGCGCATCATTCAAGCGATTGCAGAAGCGCGTGCCCATGGCGACCTTTCGGAAAATGCCGAATATCATTCTGCGAAGGAACAGCAATCCTTGAACGAAGGGCGCATTGCTGAGCTTGAGGATAAAATTTCACGTGCTGAAGTCATCGATGTTTCGAAACTTTCAGGCTCGACAATTAAATTCGGCGCGACAGTAAAATTGATTGATGATGATACGGATGAGGAAAAGACCTACCAGATCGTTGGTGATAGCGAAGCCGATGTGAAGGATGGAAAAGTATCCATCAGCTCCCCGATTGCGCGCGCTTTGATTGGCAAAAAAACCGGCGACTCCATCGAAGTGAACACACCGGGCGGAGGCAAGAGCTATGAAATCATTGATGTCCTCTATCGTTGATCGACGCCGATTTGTCGCGAGCCTTTTGCTCGCGCCTGTGGTCACGAGTGTTACGACGGGTTGTGTAACGGGTCGTAATCGCACCGCATCAGGTCCGCTTTATTCGGGACTTTTCGTGAATGTCGAACCCGTCCGTGCCAAAGGCATCAACTCCTATGCGGATAAAATAGCACTTTATCAAAAGCGCGGCCTTGCCGAAGTCTATGAAGGCGCCATTGCCTCGGGAAAAGGTCTGCCAACGCTCACCGCCGAAATTCATTCCATTAGTTTTGGTAGCGAAGTTGAAAGTTTTTCTTTTACGATGGGGACGAACCAACCTCTTTATCCACGTAATGTTAAGATTACCGATTGGCTCGAAGGATTTGCCGTCATTCGTCAAGGCGGCAAAGAGATCAAACGCATCAAGGTTCTTGCAGCCCATCGCATAGATGGGAATCGTCAATGGTCCATGGCTGATGATGAACGACGTCTCATTGAATTGACGCGTTTCTTCGCGGAGCGGCTACGCGAAGAAGTAGGCGATTAAAACTTAACGTGATGACGCCATTCCCCTCGACGATTTGGGCTTTGGCCTTACCCGAAGCGGGTTTTCGCAGTCAGGTCATCGGCTTGGCTGAAGCGCTTGATCAGCCCTTCATTTTGAAAAATGTGAATTTAAAAAAGCCATGGTCTTTGATGCCGGTGCGCTTTTGTCCCTTCTCGTTGATGGGGCTTGATGCTGCGAGCGATATGCTCACACCGCCTTGGCCCGATCTCGTGATCAGTTGTGGTCGACGCACAATTCCTCTGGCCCTTGCCATCAAGCGCGCTTCAGGCGGCAGAACCCGCGCTGTACATATTCAAGACCCAAAGTCGGCCACGCCACTTTTCGATCTCGTCATTCCGATGACACATGATGGCGCCAAAGGCACCAATGTGATGCAAGTCGACACGGCGCTTCATCGCATCACAGAAGAGAAACTAAGCGAGGCCGCCTCTTATTGGGCTCATTCTTTTTCCGCACTTCAACGTCCTTTAGTGGGTGTCATTTTAGGCGGCAGTAACCGAACCTATCGGTTCACCAAAGATGTTGCTGAGCGCATGATCACTCTGCTCGATCAGCTTCACAGCTCAACCGGCGCGTATTTCTATATCGCAGCCTCGCGACGCACGGATGATGAAGCGCTTCACGTTTTTGACCGCTTCTCAAAAACGGCTTCACATATCCGCTTTTGGAAAGGTGAAGAGGAAAACCCTTATCTTGGCATCCTTGCATTGAGCGATGCCTTGATCGTTACAGAAGATTCCGTGTCGATGATCTCTGAAGCGCTCTCAACGGGAAATCCGGTTGCCACATTTCCGCTTGCGGGCGTATCGACACGACATGGTTTGTTCATTGAGAATTTGTTGAACAACGGTGCCGTCACGCGCTTTGACGGTACAATGCCAAAGGCCGTTTCTGCTCGCATTCCCAACGCAACCACCATTGCCGCAAACGCTGTGCGGCAATTATTGGCTTCACCAAAATCGTAGCTTTTTCTTAAGCAGCCACAACCGGTTGATCAGGATAAGACAATTGCTCGCGCGCGCGCCATTCCGGCGTCACATAATTCAAGATGAGCGATTTGCGTACACCCGGAATAGAACGCTTTTCAAAACCGTGCCACGTATTGTCTGCCGGAATGAAAATCATCGCACTATTTTTAGCGAAACGAGAGATAGATCAACATCGTGAATTTCTTCACGCCAAGATCCGTGTGAGGCTCGAGCCAGAATCCATCTGTGTCTTGCGCATATTCAAGACGAAGATAGTTACCCGTCAAATCAACACCGCACGCTTTGTTGAAACGCGAAATGGTTGAAGGCGCTTGAAGATACTCTGCAATCGCCGCGCAAACGGGATGCTTCTCGCAATTGTCGCGATCAAAATATTGCCGCGTCGCGTTATGCACTTCGCGCTTGCCGGAAACCCCACCAAGATCCGGCACGGGAAATGGCAGCGCGAGCAGCTGATCCGCCACCGGCTTCGGAAACACCCCGGACACAAACCAATGCCGATAAGGCGTCTCGGAGCGGTGTGCCGTGGCAAAAGCGTGATCGAGCGCGGCGTCGAAATCCGGGCGAGAAGGCGTCATGTGGGGATCATTCCCTTGAAAAATAACCTTGCGCGAGGACCGCGCCGATTCATCAGTTTCAATAGCCTGAGCCGCCATAAGGCGACAAGACAAAATGCCGCGTCTCAAAGCCGCTGTTTCCGTCTGGACCTATGCAAAAAAGAGGGGACAATGCTGCGAGCAATGTTGCAATGGCCGGTCCGAACGCTACATATTTAGGCAAAGATTGAGGAAATGTCATGGCAGAGCATCGCGAAAAGCTGATCATCATTGGGTCTGGTCCGGCAGGCTATACGGCGGCGATCTATGCCGCGCGCGCGATGCTGAAACCCTTATTGATCAGCGGGTTACAACCCGGCGGTCAGCTCACCATCACGACTGATGTCGAAAATTATCCCGGCTTTGCCGACGCCATTCAAGGCCCTTGGCTCGTAGAACAAATGCGCGCGCAGGCCGAACATGTCGGCACACGCTTCGCCTCCGACCTCATCGTCACGGCCGATCTTTCGCAAAGACCCTTCAAACTGACGGGCGACAATGGCGATGTCTATTTCTGCGATGCGCTTGTGATTGCGACGGGCGCGCAAGCGAAATGGCTCGGCATTCCGGGCGAACAAAAGTTTCAAGGCTTCGGCGTTTCCGCTTGCGCGACATGCGATGGTTTCTTTTTCCGCGGCAAGGAAGTGGCCGTCATCGGCGGCGGTAACTCAGCTGTCGAAGAAGCGCTCTATCTCGCAGGCCTTGCGTCGAAGGTCACCGTCATCCATCGGCGCGACAGTTTCCGTGCAGAGAAAATTTTGCAAGACCGTCTCTTCGCTCATCCAAAAATTGAAGTCGTATGGAACCATACAGTTGACGACATAGCCGGTGGTGGCGCGCCGCCGTCAGTCACGGGTGTGATTGTGAAAAGCACAGAGACGGGTGCCGTGAAAACCATTCCGGTTGAAGGGGTCTTTGTTGCGATTGGTCACAGCCCGGCAAGCGCTGTGTTTGCTGATCAACTTAAAATGAAACAGGGCGGATATATTTGGACCGCGGCGGATTCAACTGCGACATCGATTGAAGGCGTCTATGCCGCAGGCGATGTCACAGACGATGTTTATCGCCAAGCCGTGACCGCCGCAGGCATGGGGTGCATGGCCGCGCTTGAAGCCGAGCGGTGGTTGGCCGCGCATGAAACACATTTGAAGGCGGCTGAGTGATGGCGCCTGCGAATAATTTCTCCGCTTCATCGACAATCGATTGGGACAAAGTCCGTATCTTCTATGTTGCGGCCGATGCGGGAAGTTTCACGCATGCGGGTGATGTGCTGCAAATCAGCCAATCGGCTGTGAGCCGACAGGTCAGCGCGCTTGAACGCGATCTGGGCGTACCGCTCTTTCATCGCCATGCGCGCGGTTTAATTCTCACAGAACAAGGCGAACATCTCTTCCGCACCGCGAAAGAGATGATGCTGAAATTCGAAACCGCACGTGCGCGTCTTACAGACAGTCGCGAAAAGCCAGATGGTGACTTACGCGTGACGACCACTGTGGGCCTTGGTGCAAATTGGCTTACACCACGGGTCGGAGAATTTCTCGATCTTTATCCAGACATTCGATTGCAGATGCTTTTAACGGATGAAGAGCTTGATCTCTCCATGCGCGAAGCGGATGTCGCGATTTGGCTGCGGCAACCGACGCAATCCGATCTTATACAGCGTCGTTTATTCACCGTGCATTTCCACGCCTACGCGTCACAAGATTACATCAAGAGACGCGGCGCGCCGAAAGAAACCGCCGACCTTGAAGAGCATCGTATTTTGACATTTGGCGGACCGACACCATCGCATCTTCTCGATGTGCATTGGTTGACAACCATTGGCCGCGATGCACGCCATCCGCGCCCTGCTGCGCTTACCATCAACAACATCTCGGGCCTTTATCACGCGGCCACGCGCGGCGCGGGCATTGCGGTGCTGCCGGATTATTTGGTTGATAAAGACGCGGGCCTCGTCCAAGTGCTCTCGCAACTCGAAGCACCGGCGCTTGAGAGCTATCTCGTCTATCCGGAAGAGCTCAAAAATGTTGCGCGTGTGCAGGCCTTCCGCGACTTTCTCGTTTCGAAAGCGCAACGCTGGGCGTATTGAAAGCTCGTCTCCAAGAATAACAAAAAGCCCGGCAGCGCCGGGCTTTTTTTATTTCTCATCATT
>RFZR01000009.1 GCA_009920595.1 Alphaproteobacteria bacterium
AATGATGTGGCGTTGAATTTCACTCGTACCATCCCAAATGCGCTCGACGCGTGCATCACGCCACCAGCGCTCGATGGGCAATGAAGACATCAAACCCATGCCGCCATAAATCTGGATCGCTTTGTCGGTCACGCGCGCGAGCGTCTCGGAGGCAAACAATTTTGCCATCGCGAAATCCGTGTCCGTCGCTGTGCCCTTGTCGAGCTTGTCGGCAGCGGCAAGCGTTAACAAATCCGAGGCTTCGATTTCGGTCAGCATGTCGGCGAGCTGGAAGGATACGCCCTGAAATTTGCCAATAACGTCACCAAACTGTTTGCGCTGGGACGCCCAATCAAGCGCGCTATCAAGCACGCGGCGCGCGCGGCCAACACTTGTGGCCGCAACCGTCAAACGCGTTGCACCGAGCCACTCGCCCATCAATTCAAAACCCTTATGCTCTTCACCAAGCACTTGGCTTGCGGGGATCACACAATCATCGAAAAACATTTCACATTGGTGATAGCCCTTATGCGAGACGCATTTCGGTCCACGCCGCATCGTGAAACCGGGCGTTCCCATATCGACGAGAAAGGCGGTAATCTTCGCCTTCTTGCCCTTCGGCGTTTCATCATAACCGGTCGCGGCCATCAGCACGACGAAATCGGATTTGTCGGCATGGCTGATGAAATGTTTTGAGCCATTAACGACGTAAGTATCGCCCTTTTTCTCGGCGCGTGTTTTCATCGAGCGGACATCGGAGCCTGCACCCGGTTCTGTCATCGCCAAGCAATCATGCCGCTCGCCTTTGATGACGGGAATGAGATAGCGCTCAATCTGCTCGCCTTTGCAGCCTTGTAAAATATTCGAGGGTCGCGCCACGCACATTTGCAAACCATATGACGCGCGACCCAACTCGCGCTCAAGCAGAGTGAGCGAGAGATTATCCAGTCCGCCACCGCCATATTCGGCCGGCATATTGGCGGCATAAAGACCAAGCTCAATCGATTTCTTCTGGATCTCTTGCGCCAAATCCTCCGGCACATCGTCGATCTCTTCGACATGGTCCTCATGCGGATAGAGTTCGTTCTCGACAAAGCTCCTGACCGTGTCGACGAGCATTTGTTGCTCTTCGGAAATCGGAAATCCGCTCATGATGAAGGGTTCTCTTTTCTTTTAATGCCCAACACCGTGCCCACCGTTTTCGGCTTCGGCAACACAGAATGGGCTTTCAATATCTGACTGAGGCGATGATACAAATCATCCGGCAACACCGCGCTTTTTCCGGCCTTCATATCGACATGCATCAAAAGCTGTTCACCGGTTGCGAGCAATTCGGCGGTCTCGGCATTATGCATCTCGTGGAAAATATGCAGCCGCTTTTGATCAAGATCGAGAAGTGTCAATGAGAATTTAATCTCGTCGCCTTCAGAACATTCGCGGTAGTTATGGATGCGTGTCTCGATTGTGTATAGCGAAAAGCCTGTCGCGCGATAGGCTTCATCAATTCCAAAAAAACGAAAAAACGCATCCGAATGATCACCCATAACGAGCAAATAAATGCTCTCGCTCATATGGCCGTTGTAATCGGTCCATTCGGGCTTCACGATGCAGCGATGCAGTTTCAATGGCGCGGGTATCAGCGCCGTGTCATCCCACCCTTTGAAGGGAATGCCTTCATAAGGCGCGGTGACTCGTTTCACTTCACTCATTTCTGCTTCTTCAATTTAAGCTTCTGCCGTGCTTCCTCTGGCGAGAGCGTGCGCGCGCCCATGCGGTTGATGATTTCTTTCGCGCGCATCACAAGCGATTCATTTGAAGCGGGCACGCCCTTATCGAGCCAGATATTGTCTTCCAAACCGACGCGCACATTACCGCCGAGCACAACAGATTGTGCAACAAAGGCCATCTGGTTGCGGCCAATGGCAAAGCCTGCCCAGTTGCAGCCTGCGGGCAGATGATTGCGCATCGCAAGCATGGATTCCGTTGTCGCTTCCGCGAGCTCAAACGCTTCAATTTCCGGCTTCACACCCGCTTTCTGAATGCGTGCAGCCATATCGCGCAGTAGATCGGCGGTGGCGATAAAGGCGCCATTGCCGAAATTCAGTGAGCCACAATCAAGCGTGCAGATTTCAGGGCGCAGCTCTTCGACATGCGCGACGCGCTCTGCGGCATTTGCCATATCTGTGCCTGCGCCACCTGTTGCGGGGTTTGCGGGATCAAAGAAGAAATCGCCGCCCATACCGGCCGTGAGATTGATGACCGTATCAACACCGGACTCGCGAATGAGTTTTACGGCTTCGCGATAATTCGCAAGATCGCGACCCGCTTTGCCGGTCTTCACATCGCGCACATGGAGATGGACAATCGCGGCACCCGCTTTAGTGGCTTCAATGGCGGAGGCGGCAATTTGCTCAGGCGTCACGGGGATCGCCGGATGTTTGCCGACTGTGTCGCCTGCGCCCGTAATCGCGCAGCTGATGATGACATCATGATTCATGAGGGTCTCCCGCGTTACACGCCGCATCGCACGCGGCTTTTAAAACTCTTTTATCGGCTCAGGACGTTCTTTACAAAAAATCTATGTCAAAAATCTATGTCCGGACCGATTTATTGATCACCAAGCCTTGCGGCTTTTTAAGAACTGCCGGTTGACCGGGGCCGACCCCGTCGGGCTAGGATGCGACACTCTAACAGTCGCAGCCGCATTCAGGAGGCCGGGTCCATGACAGAAGGCAAAAAGGGAACCGATCGGCCCATGGCTTGCGAGCGCTGCGGCTCGCCCTTTACCTGCACGACTGGCGGGCCCTGCTGGTGCTCGGGCGAGGATTTCCGTCTGCCTTTAACAACAGAAGGCGGCCCGGCCGATTGTCTCTGTCCCGCGTGCTTAAAACTCTATGCACTCGAGTTGAAAGCCAAGGGTTTGGGGCCGAAGGAGGCTTAACGCTTTTCTCTTAAGAGCCCGCCGAAAAGATCGCTGTCATCACACAGGCCTATCAGGTGACCATCCGCATCAACAAGACCCAAGCCATGGCCTGAGGTTTGGCGGAGCGCGATCGCCGTTTTGAGGGTGATCTGGGGCGAGGCAATGGCGATGCCTTGCTTCGCTTGATTGGGGATCACACCATCGGATTCGACACGTAGCAACGGCACATCGACGCCATCAATCCGAGCGGAAATGGCTTTTCCCTTGCCATCGACATGAATTGAGGCTTTGCGATCCTTATCGATGAAATAGCGCTCGCCGTCCCGCGTGCAGTCTTGCAAAGGCCGCATGATTGAGCGCGCTTTCACGACATTCAACGGATTCATGTGGGCCACAAATTCCGCAACATAGTCATTGGCGGGGCGAAGAATAATATCTTCCGGCGTGCCCCATTGCACAATGCGCCCACCTTCCATAATCGCGATGCGATTGCCGAGCTTCATCGCTTCATCAAGATCATGGCTCACGAAGAGTATGGTCTTTTTCAAATTCTTTTGCAGCGACAAAAGCTCGTCCTGCAATTTCGTGCGAATGAGTGGGTCTAGCGCTGAGAAGGGCTCGTCCATTAACAACAGGCTTGCGTCCGTCGCGAAAGCACGCGCGAGACCGACACGTTGTTGCATGCCGCCTGAAAGCTCATGCGCATATTTTTGCGCCCACGAGTCGAGTTGAACCATTTTGAGTTTCTGATCGACGATCGTATCGCGCTCGGCTTTGTTCATGCCTTTGAGTTCAAGACCAAAACCGACATTGTCTTTCACGGTGCGCCAAGGCAACAAGGCAAATTGCTGGAACACCATCGCGACACTTTCTGTGCGCACCGCACGCAGTGTATTCGCATCAATCTTCGCGATATCAACCATAGTGCCACGATGTTTCAGCATCACTTTTCCGCGCGAGACTTTGTTGAGGCCATTCACCGCGCGTAAAAGTGTTGATTTGCCAGAACCGGAAAGGCCCATCAGCACGCAGATCTCGCCTTCTTCAACCGTGAGAGAGGCATCAGCAACACCTATAACAGCGCCGGTTGATTTCAGAATCTCGTCACGCGTGCCGCCTTGATCAAGCAGACGCAAGGCTTCTTTATGCGCTTCACCGAATACAATATCGACGCCGTCAAAAACAATGTGGCTCATTTCGCGCTTCCCTGTTTTTTCGCTTCAGGGAGTTTGCAGACGCGATCAAGAATGATGGCGAGAATGACAATGGCAAGTCCCGCTTCAAAGCCCATACCGATATTGACGGAGTTCAAAGCGCGTACGACGGGTTTACCCAGTCCACCGGCACCCACAAGCGCCGCGATCACCACCATTGAGAGCGAGAGCATGATGCATTGCGTTACACCCGCCATGATTGTGGGTAATGCCGAAGGAATTTCTACTTTCCACAGGAGTTGGCTTTTTGTGGCACCAAAACTTTCACCTGCTTCGATCAGATGTTTTGGTACGGCGGTGATGCCAAGATGAGTCAAGCGGATCGGAGCGGGGATGGCAAAGATCACCGTTGAAATCAGGCCCGGTACAACGCCAAGTCCGAAAAGGATCAAAGTCGGAATCAAATAGACGAAGGTCGGGATTGTCTGCATGAGATCTAGAATTGGACGCAATGCGGTATAAAGCCATGGCCGGTGTGCGGAGGCGATGCCGAGTGGTACGCCAATAATGACCGAAACAAGCGTTGCAGAGACAACGAGGGAGAGCGTTTCCATCGTCGCATCCCAATAGCCGAGATTGGCGATGAGCAACAACGCAAGAGCCGAGCCGATCACCAGCGAAATTGAGCGGTGAAGAAGATAAACAAGAACAGAAAAAATCAGAATGAAGAGTGTTGCTGGGATCGCTTGCAAAGCGGCGGTGACACTATCGATGCCGGTGCCCACAACCGTTGAGATTGCATCAAAGACTTCTTGCCCCTGATCGGTCAGTATCGAAACCGCGCTTTCAATATAAGGGCCGAGCGGCAATTTTGATGCGGTGATCCACTCATCCATCAGCGCGTTGTTCCTGTTGTCATTTGTATATGCGTCATTATTTGTGTGACGCTTTACTTCGTTAGTCCGTCATTGCGAGGAGCAAAGCGACGAAGCAATCCAGTCCTTTCTTGAATTATCAACTGGATTGCTTCGCATGCGCTCGCAATGACGGTTCAGAAATCAAAGCCCCAAAGACGCCTTCACAGCCGGCAGTCCCGGCTTGCCGTCAAGCGTCGTCACGCCATCAAGCCATTTGTCGAGAATGGCCGGATTGGCTTTCAGCCATGCGGCGGCGGCTTTGTTCGCATCCTCTTTATCGAAGAGGATTTTGCCCATGATTTCATTTTCCATGGTCAATGTGAAAGTGAGGTTTGTGAGAAGCTTGCCGATATTCGGGCAGTCCTTCGAATAGCCTGCACGTGTATTGGTATAGATTGTTGCGCCGCCAAGATTCGGGCCAAACACATCATCGCCGCCTTCAAGATATTTCATCTTGAATTTCGAATTCATCGGATGAGGTTCCCAGCCGAGGAAGACAATATCTTCATTCTTTTTCGTCGCACGTTCGACTTCGGCGAGCATGCCCTGTTCGCTTGATTCAACAAGTTCAAAACCCTTGAGATCAAACTTATTGTCTTTGACCATATCGAGGATCAGACGGTTGCCGTCATTGCCCGGTTCGATGCCGTAGATCTTGCCTGCAAGTTTATCTTTGAATTTTGCAATATCCGCGAAGGTCTTCAATCCGGCTGCATAAGTATATTCGGGAACCGCGAGTGTGTATTTCGCGCCTTCCAAATTCACACCCACAACTTCGATCTGCTTTTTGTCGAGATAGGGCTTACGATCAGCTTCCATCGTCGGCATCCAATTGCCCAGAAACACATCGATCTTTTTGTTTTTCATTGATGTGTAGGTCACGGGCACTGACAAAACTTCAGTCTTTGCCGTGTAGCCCAGGCCCTTCAGGACTTCTGAAGTCGCTGCTGTTGTCGCCGTGATGTCGGTCCAACCCACATCCGAGAAACGGACCGTTTTGCATGAGCCCGGGTCCTTTGCGATCGCGAGGGCCGGAACAGCCAAAGCTGCTACAGTTCCAAGAACAGCACCGAACACTCGTGAACGCATGACGTGTGAATGCATGATCAAATTCTCCCATATGTTTTGCGGGGTATATTGGTTGTTCCCCGGATCCGAGCCGACGAGTCCTTTTCCGGACCGCCAGTCTTCGTGTGCATAAAACAGTCTGGCAGAGTTTTTGTCACCCCCTTTCTGAAAGCCGACGCATAAACTCAACTTCCTGTCGCTTTCTGGCGGGGGTTGACCAGCGCGCGCCTGTTCTGTCGAGGTTGAAATTGTGATCAACAAATCGGGGAAGTGGAATGTCCCTTAGGGAAGCGGATTTCGTCATTGTCGGCGCGGGTTCGGCGGGCTGCGTTTTGGCCGATCGGCTGAGCGCCGATGGGTCACACCGCGTTGCCGTGCTTGAAGCCGGCGGCAGTGACCGTTCGATTTTCATCGAAATGCCGACCGCGCTTTCGATTCCCATGGGCATGGCGAAATATAGCTGGGGTTACCACACCGAGCCTGAACCCTTTCTTGATGGCCGGGTCATGGATTTGCCGCGCGGCCGCGTGATTGGCGGCGGCTCGTCGGTCAATGGCATGGTCTATATCCGTGGAAATCCGCAGGATTATGACGGCTGGGAAGAGATGGGCGCGCAAGGTTGGGGCTATCGCCAGGTGCTTCCTTATTTCCGACGTGCCGAAACACGGGCCGAGGGGGGTGATGATTATCGTGGCGGTGACGGGCCGCTGCACACCAGTTATGGCCCGATGAAAAACCCGCTTTATTCCATGTTTGTCAAAGCGGCCGAGCAAGCGGGTTATGCCGCAACCGATGATGTGAATGGTTATCGTCAAGAAGGCTTCGGCCGCATGGACCGAACAATCCATAAGGGCAAACGTTGGAGTGCGGCGTCCGCCTATTTGAAGCCCGCTCTGAAACGCACCAATCTTGAGCTTGTGACAGGAGCGCACGTGACGCGCATTCTGTTCGACGGGCGTCGTGCGGTTGGTGTTGAGTATCGTCGTGGCAATCAGATCGTCACCATTCACGCACGTCGCGCTGTGGTTCTTGCAGGCGGGCCGATTAACTCGCCGCAGCTTTTGAAACTTTCAGGCATTGGGCCAGCTGAAGAATTGCGCGCGCAAGGGATTTCGGTTTTGGCCGATCGCCCGGGTGTCGGTGAGAATTTGCAGGACCATCTTGAATTCTATTTTCAACAGGCTTGCACAAAACCTGTCACGCTTTATTCATGGATGAACCCGCTCGGTAAACTTCTTATTGGTGCGCGGTGGTTTTTCTTCAAAGATGGATTGGGTGCGACCAATCATTTTGAAAGTTGCGGTTTTATTCGCTCGCGCGCCGGTGTGCCTTATGCCGATATTCAATATCATTTTCTGCCTGCAGCCATTGCCTATGATGGCAGTGTGAAAGCAGAGGCGCATGGATTTCAAGTTCATGTTGGACCGATGCGTTCAAAGAGCCGAGGATGGGTGCGTTTGCGCTCGCCTGATCCGCTTGATAAGCCGCGTGTGCTCTTCAATTATTTGAGCCATGAAGAAGATTGGATTGAAATGCGCGCTTGTGTTCGTTTGACGCGAGAAATCTTCGCGCAAGCCGCATTTGACGAATATCGCGGTGAAGAACTTCAACCCGGCGCATCGGTTCAAAGTGATGGTGCGATTGATGATTTTATCAAACGCAAGGTAGAAAGCGCCTATCATCCTTGCGGCACCTGCAAGATGGGGCGCGCTGATGATCCGATGGCGGTGGTTGATGCGGAGACAAAAGTGATCGGTGTTGACGGTTTGAATATAGTCGATACATCCATCATGCCGCGTGTGACTACAGGCAATCTCAATGCCCCGGCCATTATGATTGGCGAGAAGGCCTCGGACATGATCTTAGGCCGAACACCTTTGCCGGCCTCCAACGCGCCTTATTTCAAGCCTGACAACTGGCAGACCGCGCAACGGTGAAAATTTTTCACGTTTTTTATCGATTGAATTCAAGTAAAGAAGAAGAGGAATAACGAGGCTTAATCGCCTTGCACGCATGCGCGTAATTTGTGGGGGGTATTTATGTCGGTCATCGAAGCGGGAAATGAGTTATCGCCACGTCGGGCGCGCGGCGGTGGTCGCGATGCACGGCAAAAGGCGCGTGGTGGTCCGGCGGCCCCAGCCTATATCAAACGCGTGATTCCGCCTTATGAAATGCTTGGCGAAGAAGGGCTCGTTGCGCTGGAAAATGAAGCGGATCGAATTCTTGAAGAGATCGGGTTTGAAATTCGCGGCGATGATGAAGCGATTGCGCTTTTCAAAAAAGCAGGCGCAAGCGTTGATGGTCAACGCATGCGTTTTCCGCGGGGGTTGATTCGTGCGATCATTCAAAAAACAACGCCACGTGAATTTGTACAACATGCACGTAACCCTGCACGCAATGTCGTGATCGGCGGTAATAACACTGTGTTCTCGCCAGCTTATGGCTCTCCCTTTGTGACGGATATCGACAAGGGTCGCCGTTATGGCACGATCGAAGATTTCCAGAACTTCATCAAACTCGCTTATTCAACACCGTGGCTTCATCACTCCGGTGGAACTGTATGTGAGCCCGTCGATTTGCCCGTCAATAAACGCCATCTCGAAATGGTTTATTCGCATATAAAATATTCCGATAAAGCTTTTATGGGTTCTGTTACCACTGCGCCGCGCGCGGCGGAGTCGATTGAGCTTTGCCGTGTCTTGTTTGGCGAAGACTTCGTTGACAAAAATTGCGTTATTCTTGGCAATGTGAACACGAATTCACCTCTGGTTCTTGATGGTGAAGCAAGCCGCGTCATCCGCACTTACGCTGCGGCCAATCAAGCGGCCGTCTGTGTGCCCTTTATTTTGGGTGGCGCGATGGGTCCTGTCACAACGGCGGGCGCGCTCGCGCAATGTTTTGCCGAGGCGATGGTATGCGTGGCGCTTACGCAATTGGAGCGTCCCGGCGCGCCTGCGATTTTAGGTAATTTCTTATCATCCATGTCATTGAAATCCGGTGCGCCGACCTTCGGCACGCCCGAGCCAGCGCTTGGTTATTTCGCGATTGGTCAACTCGCACGCCGTTTGGGTGTACCGCTTCGCTGCGGCGGAAATCTTTGCGCTTCAAAGATTCCGGATGCACAAGCTGCTTATGAGAGTGCCAATTCAATGTGGCCGGCCTTTCTTTGCGGCGCGCATTTTATTCTTCATGCGGCAGGGTGGGCTGAAGGTGCGCTCTCCATGTCTTATGAAAAATTCATTATGGATGCCGAGCAATGCGGCGCCTACCATGTGATCGCGGGCAGCTTGCCGACGGATGAAAATGCATTGGCACATGATGCGTTCCAAGAAGTTGAGCCCGGTAAACATTTCTTGGGCTCGGCGCATACGATGCGGAATTATGAAACCGCTTTTTATGATTTTGAATCGTCGGACAATAACTCATTCGAGCAATGGCAGGATGAGGGCTCGCTCGATATCCAAATCCGCGCCAATCGCAAATGGAAAAGAATTCTCGCCGACTATCAGGCGCCACCGCTCGATCCGGCGAAAGATGAAGAATTGCGCGCCGTTATCGACTATTAACGCGTTCTTCCCCTCAGCCAAAAGGCGGTAGGGCCTCATCATTGAAACTCTCAGGGAGCAGGGTTAGGAAGGAGACAGCGACTTCAGGAGCGCCCTATGCCATCCGACATCTATGATCTCGATCTGCCGAAAAACCCGGCCAATTATAGGCCCTTGACGCCTTTGACCTTTTTGGAGCGGGCGGCTGATGTTTATCCGGATCATATCGCGATCATTCATGGCGCGTTGCGTCGTACCTATCGCGACTTTCACGCGCGCTCGAAAAAATTGGCGTCCGCTCTCGCCAAGCGCGGCATAGGGCGGGGCGATACGGTTGCGGTTCTGCTCGCCAATACGCCTGCGATGCTCGAATGTCATTACGGTGTGCCGATGACCGGCGCGGTGTTGAACACGTTGAACACGCGACTCGATGCGGCGATCATTTCGTTTTCGCTTGATCATGGTGAAGCGAAAGTTGTGATCGTTGATCGCGAATTTTCAAAAATTATGAAGGCTGCGCTTCAAACCTGTAAAGCCAAGCCGCTTGTGATTGATTATGATGATCCGGAATATCAAGGCGAGGGCGAACGCATTGGTTCGCTTGAGTATGAAGACTTCATTGCTCAAGGAACATCGGATTATCAACGCGTGGCTCCAGGCGATGAGTGGGATGCGATCTCGTTAAACTACACATCGGGAACAACAGGCAATCCGAAAGGCGTTGTCTATCATCATCGCGGCGCGCATCTCCTGGCGCAAGGCAATGTGCTCACCTGCGGCATGGCGAAACATCCTGTCTATCTTTGGACGCTGCCGATGTTTCATTGCAATGGCTGGTGTTTTCCCTGGTCGATTTCGGTCGCGGTTGGTACGCATGTGTGTTTGCGGCAAGTGCGCGCGAAGCTGATGTATGATGCGATTGCCACGCATAAAGTCACGCATCTATGCGGTGCGCCGATCGTCATGTCGACTTTGCTCAATGCACCTGAGGATGAAAAGAAACCTCTGCCGCATGTCGTTGAATTTTTCACCGCTGCGGCACCGCCGCCAGAGGCTGTGCTTGCCGGTATGAAGGCTGCAGGTTTTAACGTCACTCATCTTTATGGTTTAACGGAAACCTATGGCCCTGCCGTTGTGAATGATTGGCATGAGTCATGGGATGATCTTGAGCCTGTCGCGCAAGCAGCGAAAAAAGCGCGTCAAGGCGTACGCTATGGCGCGCTCGAAGATCTTGATGTGATGGATCCTGAAACCATGGCCCCCGTGCAACGTAATGGCGAAGCGATGGGTGAAGTCATGTTTGCGGGCAATGTTGTGATGAAGGGCTATCTTAAAAACAAGAAAGCCACTGAAGATGCTTTCAAAGGCGGCTATTTCCACTCCGGCGATCTCGGTGTGCGTCATGCCGATGGCTATATTCAATTAAAAGACCGCTCGAAGGACATCATCATTTCAGGGGGCGAAAATATTTCTTCAATCGAAGTGGAAGACGCGCTCTTTAAACATCCTGCGGTGCAAGCTGCCGCTGTTGTGGCGAAGCCCGACGAGAAATGGGGCGAAACGCCTTGCGCCTTTGTGGAGTTAAAACCCGGCAGAACGGCCACGGCCGACGAATTGATCGCGTGGTGTAAGACGCATCTCGCCTCCTACAAATGCCCGCGCCACATCGTGTTCACGGAATTGCCGAAAACATCAACGGGCAAGATTCAGAAATTTGTGCTTAGAGATCGCGCGAAAGAATCTTGAAGGTCTTAATCGTCAAGACCGGAGAGACGTTTCGCAATTTCTTCGATGCGACTGGCGGCGCTGGCAATCGCTGTTGCCACTTCCGCTTCGGTTTTATTCGCCGCCATATCCAGCGTCGCGCGGCTTTCTTTTAAGTAAGCGATTTCATTTTCAAGCGTGGAGATACGCGTTTTCATTTCTTCGCGATCATCCATAAATGTGATCGCTGCCATCACGGTTAGACGACTGTCGCCGATTTCGCCAAAGGCATCGCGCATTTCATTGATCTTGCGATCAAGTTCGGCAGCCAATTTGATGAGATGCGCTTCCTGCCCATCATTGCAGGCGATGCGATAAGTTTTATCTGCGACGCTAACGGTGACTTGCCCCATGCCTCAACTCCTCGGTGTGAGGTCAGAGAGGACTTCACGCACGGTGGTTGTCGCGCGTTCGACGCGTCGCGCCAACTCACCCGTTACCGCATCGAGGCGTGTTGATTTTGCCAAAGCCGCATCAAGATCGCCCGCAAGTTTTGCGCGCTCGTCTTGCATCAAAGCCAGTTCTTTTTTCATGAGATCTAGCGTGCGATCATCTTCGGCGCGCCGCGCCACCACACTCTCAAGCGTCGTCACCGCCTGACGCAATTGCGCCAGCGCTTGGGTAATCGCCGGAGAGATGGCCTTGGCCATGCGGTACAACCCCGAGTGCAACGCGACATTCCGGCGCTCCGGATCCGCTCACAAGCGAATCCGTGCGACGATTCAGTATCTTGTCCTCAAAACCTGATGTGCGGAGCAAAGCCGAGCCGCTTTTCGCACTTATCCACCGCTTTTCGGCGGATTTAGTAGGTCGCGTCGGGCATCGAGGCCTTTTTGCGCTCGATATAGTCACGCAGCGCCTCGTCTACGCCCGGATCGATTGCGGGGGCCTCATATTCGGCAAGCATCCGTTTGAAGATGCCATTGGCGCGTTGGGCTGCATCCTTGCGGCCTTCCGCGTCCCATTGTTCAAACGAGTTATTGTCTGCGACGCTTGAGCGGTAGAAAGCCGTTTCGAAATTCGCTTGCGTATGTGCCGAGCCCAAGAAATGGCCGCCCGGTGCAACTTCACGGAACGCATCCATCGCTTGACCGTTTTCGCTCATGTCGATGCCCTTGGCGAGCACATGAAGCCCACCCAATTGATCGCAATCCATGATGAATTTTTCATAAGAGGAAGCGAGACCGCCTTCCATCCATCCTGCTGCATGCAACACGAAATTTGTGCCTGCGAGTAAAGTCGGCATCAGCGTGTTGGTGCTTTCATAAGCGGCTTGAGCGTCGGGTAATTTTGAACCGCAAAGCGAACCACCCGTGCGGAACGGCATTTTCATTCGGCGTGCAAGTTGCGCAGCCCCAAAGATGGCGAGCGAACCTTCCGGCGTGCCGAATGTTGGCGCGCCCGATTGCATCGAAAGTGTTGATACGAATGTGCCGAAGATCACCGGCGCGCCGGGGCGCACAAGTTGCACGAACGAAGTGCCAGCCCACACTTCAGCAAGCACTTGCGTAAGTGTGCCGGCGAGTGTGACGGGGCTCATCGCGCCTGAGAGAATGAAGGGCGTTATGATGCAGGCTTGATTGTTGCGCGCATAGACTTCGGCCGCGCCGAGCATCGTATTGTCCCACACCATTGGCGAATTCGCATTGATAAGACTGGTGAGAACCGTATTCTGATCGATGAACTCTTCACCAAACATGATTTTGGCAAGATTGACCGTATCTTGTGCGCGATCGGGATGCGTGACCGAGCCCATATAGGCTTTGTCCGAGTAACGCATATGCGCGTAAACCATTTCGAGATGGCGCTTGTTGACCGGCAGATCGACGGGCTCGCAAACCGTGCCGCCTGAATGATGCATATGTGGCGACATATAAGCGAGCTTCACGAAATTCTGAAAATCTTCAATCGTGCCATAGCGGCGACCATTGTCGAGATCATGCACGAAAGGTGAACCATAGACGGGCGCGAAGACAGTATTCTTGCCGCCGATCTCAACGCTGCGCGCGGGATTTCGTGCATGTTGTGTGTAATGTGAGGGAACTGTCGCGATGAGTTTCTTCGCAAGGCCACGCGGAAAGCGAACGCGTTCGCCTTTGATATCACAACCGGCATCTTTCAAGAGCTTCAGCGCATTCGGATAATCGCGGAATTCAATGCCGACCTCTTCAAGAAGTGTTTCGGCATTGTGCTCGATGATCTGCATCGCTTCCTCGGAGAGGAATTCAACGATCGGGCTCTGGCGCGTGATATAGGGAATGGAGGCTCCGCCGCGTGATGCGCGCGCCGCGCGCCGCGCGTCCCGACCACGACGACCGGTATCTGAATGTTGATCCTGCGCCAGATTCGACATGATAACCTCCGCGTTGGGGGAAGGGGCATTTGCCGCCCGAAGTTCCCTTTTTATAGTGATAATGCCGTCAAACCCTGGCGACTGCCCCATTCGCGCCATTTCTTGTCGCAAGCCGTCATATCCGATGAGTCCTGCTCATCAGATTCATGAGGCAAAGAGGGGAGTGACGGAAAGAGGGTATTCTTGACGGCGACAGGATATCGAGCGTCGAAATGCGGTAAGACGGGCGCGTGACCCTCAGAAAAACTGTAAAAGAAGCCTGGAAGCTGCGCTAAGACGGCGAAGCTCGTTAAGGGCAAGCGAAGAGGAGCGGTGGGACATGAAAACGACAGCGCGTGTTGTGGTCATTGGCGGAGGCGTTGTTGGTGTCGGAACGCTCTATCATCTTGCAAAAAAAGGCTGGTCGGATGTCGCTCTGATCGAGCGCAAGGAATTGACCTCGGGCTCCACATGGCACGCCGCCGGATTGTTGCCGCTCTTCAACCTTTCTTATTCGGTGGGCCAGCTCCACAAATATTCAGTCAATCTCTACGGCAGCTTGGAAGCGGAAACCGGTCAGTCTGTTGGCTTCAAGAAAGTTTCAAATATTCGTCTCGCGCGCACCAAAACGCGTTGGGATGAATTCATGTATTATGCCGGTGTTGCTGAAACCATCGGTGTGAAAGTCAACAAGCTCACGCCTCAACAAGTTAAAGAGATTTGGCCGCTCTGCAATACAGAAGGTCTTTTGGGCGCGATCCAACATCCGGATGATGGATATATTCAGCCAGCCGATTTGACGCAGGCTTTCGCGAAAGGCGCACGTAATCGTGGCGCTGAAATCTATCGCAACACAACAGTCATTGGCATAGAGCGCACGACGTCGGGTGAGTGGCTTGTCAAAACCGATAAGGGCGACATTCAGTGTGAACATATTGTTTCCGCTTCCGGCAATTTCGCGCGCCAGACAGGCAAAATGCTTGGACTCGATATTCCGGTGATTCCTGTTGAGCATCAGTATATCGTTACCGAACCGCATCCCGCGGTGCAGGAACGTCACGCAAAAGGCTTGCCGGAAATGGGGGTGCTGCGTGAAGCTGATTCATCTTGGTATCTGCGTGAAGAAGCCGGTGGTTTCATTCTCGGCCCTTATGAAAAAGGCGCACCGGTTTGCTATGTCGACGGTCCGCATAAGGACTCTGAGTACGAACTCTTCCAGGAAGATCTCGATCGTCTCGCACCGCATATTGGGCGCAGGCTGGCAGCTTGCGGAATGGATTGTTGATGGCGAACCGACTGTCGATTTGATGGGCGTCGATCCACGTCGTTATGGGTCTTATGCGGGTCGTGGCTATCTCAAGCAAAAGAATGAAGAAGCCTATGCCAATGTCTTCACGCCGCATTATCCGGATGAAGAACGCGTCGCCGCGCGGCCTTTGCGTCAGACGCCTTGCTATGATCGCATGAAAGCGCTCGGCGCCGTGTTTGGATCTGTTTATGGCTGGGAACGTCCGAACTGGTTTGCGCCAGCGGGCTATGAAGTACCGGCGTCCGAACTCAATGTTGATGATGTTCTCACCAATGAGAACCATGCGCCACCGGCGGATGATGGCAAGGTCAAAGAAAAATGGAGCTTCCGCCGGTCGAATTATTTCCCCTTTGTTGGCGATGAAGTGAAGAATGTCACAAATGGTGTGGGCCTGCAGGATATGTCGGCCTTCGCAAAATGTATTGTTTCTGGTCCCGGTGCGCGCGCTTGGCTTGATTCAATCTTTGCCAATCGCATTCCAAAACAACGTGGTCGTATTGCGCTTTGTCATTTGCTGACGTCGCGTGGCGGTGTACGTGCAGAATTCACGCTTTATGAAAGCGCGCCCGATACGTTCTATCTCGTCTCGGCCGGTGCACTCGAGCGCCATGATCATGATACGCTCAAGAAACTTCTGCCGAAAGATGGCAGCGTGCGCTTCACACCGATCACGACGTCTTATGGCGTGCTTGTGCTCGCAGGGCCAAAGTCACGCGAAGTGCTGCAGTCCTTGACCGACACAGATATGTCGAATGAAGCCTTCCCATGGCTTACGGGTCAACGCATTTCAGTTGGCGCCGTGCATTGCGACGTGTTGCGCGTGAACTTCATCGGTGAATTGGGTTATGAATTCCATCATCCGATTGAAATGCAGAATTATCTTTTTGATCTTCTGATGAAAGCCGGCGCAAAATTCGGAATCAAGCCTTTCGGTATCCGCGCGATGATGTCGATGGCGATTGAAAAATCCTATCGCCTTGTGGGTCGTGAATTATCGATTGAGTATTCGGCATTTGAATCGGGCTTGCAGCGTTTCGTGCATCCGAACAAAGGACAATTCCTCGGTCGCGACGCTTTGGTGGCTTGGCAGCAAAAAGGCTTCGCCAATCATTTTGTCACGCTTGAAGTGCACGGCATTGAAGATGTGGATGCGCGCGGTTCCGAGCCGATCCATAAAGGCGGTAAGCTGATCGGTCGCTGCACGTCGGGCGGTTTTGGTTGGCGGCTTGGCAAGTCCTTGGCGCTTGCCATGGTGGCGCCCGAACATGCCGCAAACGGTACCGAGATGGAGGTAACGATCTTGGGTAAAGCCTATCGGGCAACCGTGATCGCCGAGTCCCCCTTCGATCCGGACAATGCCCGGCTGCGGGCCTGATCAAGCGTCGCATTGGTTGCGGTTTAAGGCGTTCTTGGTGAGTGCGACGGGGGTTCCTGTCGCAATCAGGGGAGGGAACGTCCCAATTCCGACAGCGATCTCGACTTGGGCCTCCTATTCGGTCTAGAAGGGAAACGCATAACCGACCTTCTCGAAGGATAAAGACCAATGGCCGACGGCGATCTCGATCTTAATACGCTCAGCGACGACGAACTTGTCGAACAGATGCATGACGACCTTTATGATGGTCTCGGCGAAGAAATTGTCGACGGCGTCCATATCCTTTTGAAGCGCAGTTGGACCCCTTACGACATTCTGACGAAAGCGCTCGTCGAAGGCATGCGGATCGTTGGCGTTGATTTCCGTGATGGCATTCTCTTCGTTCCGGAAGTGTTGATGTCGGCGAATGCCATGAAAGCAGGCATGCAAGTGCTTCGTCCTTTGCTTGCTGAAACCGGTGCGCCGAAGGTCGGCAAAATGGTTATTGGCACCGTTAAAGGTGACATTCACGACATCGGCAAAAATCTTGTGTGCATGATGATGGAAGGTGCGGGCTTCGAAGTGATCGATCTCGGCATCAATAATCCGGTTGAGAAATACATCGAGGCGCTTGAAGAACATAAGCCGGACATTCTCGGTATGTCGGCGCTGCTCACCACAACAATGCCTTATATGAAAGTTGTCATCGACACGCTCAAAGAAAAGGGCATGCGCAATGACTATCTCGTGCTCGTTGGTGGTGCACCGTTGAACGAAGCCTTTGCGGAAGCTGTCGGGGCAGACGCTTATTGCCGTGACGCGGCGGTTGCGGTTGAAACCGCAAAATCGCTTCTGTCGCAACGCACGATACGGGCGTGATCAAGGCCGCGGGCAAAACACTCGTTATTGCCTGCGGTGCTCTCGCGCGTGAGTTGATCGACGCGAAGACGCTCAACAAACTCGATCATCTCGACATCACGTGCCTGCCCGCGATCTGGCACAATCGGCCTGAAAAAATTCCGGACGGCGTACGCAAGAAAATCCGCAAAGCGCGCGCTGATGGCTATGCCAACATCCTCTGCCTTTATGGCGATTGCGGCACCGGCGGCCTTCTCGACAAAGTTCTCGAAGAGGAAGGTGTGACGCGTATTGAAGGCGATCATTGCTACGCGTTTTATTCAAAGCCTGGCGATTTCGATAAATTGATGGACGAAGAAATCGGGTCTTTCTTTTTGACCGATTATCTCGTTCGGCATTTCGACCGTCTGATCATTCAGGGACTCGGACTCGATCGTTACCCGCAATTGATGAAAGATATTTTCGGCCATTATAAACGCGTTGTGTATCTTGCGCAGATCCCCGATCCGGCTTCGGAAAAGAAAGCGCGCAAAGCCGCTGAACGTTTGGGCCTCGCCTTTGAAATGCGCGTGACCGGACTTGGCGGATTGGAGACATTTGTCACCGGAAACGGTCGCATCCACGCGCGGGGCTCTGCCGTATAAATTCCCGAAAATACGGAGGGTTTTGAGCCATGGCTCAACTGATCATCGTTTATTGGCGCGACATGCCCGCGCAAGTCATCGTCAAGCAAGGGCGCTCCAGCGCTAAGCGCGAATTGCCTGAACGTTTTGTCACCGCCATTGATGCGGCGGCGATGAAAGCGGGCGCGCAATCAACCGATGCCTATCTTGCCGATTGGCGTCGCGCGGATCCGGTTGATGTCAGCGATGACCTCGAAGCGGAAGCCGCAGCATGGGCGGCAAAACTCGAATCCGATTATCCGAATGAGCGGCTTGCCGCATTGGCAAAAAATCAAGGTTACGAGGAGACGAAATAATGTCGCGCGTTCCTTTTGCTTTTGAAGCCTCAACCAAACCGCCGCGTGACGGCAAAAAATTTGCACTCCGCTTTTGGGCCAATCGTCATGCCCGATTGATGGAACTCACCTATTCAGTTGTTGAATCGACGTTGCGCGGTCTCGCCCCTCTTTTCAAACTCATCGGTTATGAGCGCATGGAAAAGCCGATGGTGGTTGTTGAGAAGACGATCAAAAGCGCGCTCTTTGATTGCCGCATGTGTGGCCAATGCATTCTCTCTTCCACCGGCATGTCTTGCCCAATGAATTGCCCGAAAAATTTGCGCAATGGGCCGTGCGGCGGTGTGCGCGCGAATGGCAATTGCGAAGTCTATGCCGAGATGCCCTGTGTGTGGGTGAAGGGTTGGGAAGGCAGTCGTCTTATGAAAGAGGGCGACAAGATCATGGATGTGCAAAAGCCGATTGATCATCGCTTGAAAGGCCGCTCCTCATGGCTTGCCGTCTCTCAAGGCGCGCATGAGTGATATCGTTTAAGGACAAGTAACAATGACGCCTCCTATTCCTTCAACCGATCTCGGCCCAACGCCTGCGTCACCACTTCCCGAATTGCCGGGTCACACGTCGCGTGGTCGTTTGGAGCGCGTGTTGCGTCGTGGTGAATTTGCGATCACCGCAGAACTCAATCCGCCCGACAGCGCTAATCCTGACGATGTCTATGAGCGCGTCAAACATTTCGATGGTTTCGTTGATGGTGTGAATGCGACCGATGGTTCGGGCGCGAATTGCCATATGTCGAGCGTTGCGATTTGCGCGCTGCTGACACGTGTTGGCTATTCACCGATCCTTCAAATCTCCTGTCGCGATTACAACCGCATTGCCATTCAAGGCAATGTGCTTGGTGCGGCGGCGCTTGGCGTATGCAATGTGCTGGCGCTTACAGGTGACGGCGTGCA
>RFZR01000081.1 GCA_009920595.1 Alphaproteobacteria bacterium
AAATCGGGCATGGAATCGCATGTGCGGCTCGTTCAAGGGTCTCATATTGTCCTGCGCCGTATTTACGACCATGATCGCGCCTATATTTTCCAAAATGCCGATGGAAGAATTATTTTTGCCATTCCTTATCAAAATCACTTCACGCTCATTGGGACGACTGACCGCGATTATAAAGGCGATCCTGGTGAGGTTCACGCAACCGAGGATGAGATTACATACCTCATCGCGGCAGCGAGTGAATACTTCAAAACACCGCTTAAACGTGAAGATGTTGTATGGTCATATTCAGGCGTAAGGCCGCTTTATGATGACGGGGCGTCCAAAGCCCAAGAAGCGACGCGCGACTATGTTTTGAAACTTGATAAGCCAGATGGCAAAGCGCCTCTGCTCTCAGTTTTTGGTGGTAAAATTACGACTTATCGGCGTCTTGCTGAAGCCGTCCTTGATAGACTGAAGCCGTATTTTCCTTCACTCTCAGCCCATATTGGGTGGACGGCGCAAGATCGTCTTCCGGGCGGAGATTTTCCTGAAACTGGTTTTGTGGCACTGGTTGACGGATTGTTGGCGGACTATCCCCAATTTGATCGCGCATATCTTATGCGACTTTCGCGTCTTTACGGTACATGCGCTCGCAAAATTCTTGGATCGGCAAAATCAATGGCAGATCTCGGACAACATTTCGGGGGCACATTGACTGCGCGTGAAATTGACTATCTGATCAGTTCAGAATGGGCGAAGACAGCTGATGATATTCTCTGGCGTCGCACGAAGCTCGGTCTGCTTTTAACGGAAGCTGAGCGATTAACGGTTGCAAACGCTATTCTTAACCGCAGGCAGGTAATGGTGAAAAGTGGGTCGATATCTGGGGGAGAACAAGCGGCATGACCTTGTCTCTTCACTCCGTAACTCGACAGGTCGGTGACGAAATTCATATCGACAATGTTTCGCTCACATTGAATCGTGGAACATTAAACGTGCTGTTGGGACCTACATTATCAGGCAAGACATCATTGATGCGCCTGATGGCAGGCCTTGATGAACCTACACGTGGACAAATTCTTGTTGACGGCAAGGATGTGACAGGGGTTGCGGTCGGCAAGCGCAATGTCGCGATGGTCTATCAGCAATTCATCAACTATCCGACATTATCCGTTTATGAGAATATTGCATCCCCGTTAAGAGTGTCGGGTGTCGATCGCAGCGAGATTGATCGGCGCGTCCAGGAGGCGGCGCAATTACTTCGTCTGACATCGATGCTTGACCGCACGCCTTTGCAGTTGTCGGGCGGACAGCAGCAGCGCACAGCAATCGCACGTGCGCTTGTTAAACGTGCGGATCTTGTTCTGATGGATGAGCCCCTTGCCAATCTCGATTATAAATTGCGCGAAGAATTGCGTGAGGAGTTGCCGCGGATCTTTTCATCATCAGGAGCCATTTTTGTTTATGCGACCACCGAGCCCTCTGAGGCGCTTTTGCTTGGTGGAAATACCGCAACTCTTTGGCAGGGGCGCGTCACACAATTTGGGCCGACACCGTTTGTTTATAGGCAACCTAAAGACTTAATTACGGGACAAGTCTTTTCGGATCCACCGTTAAATCTTTTGACTGGCAGGAAGAACGGCAACGACTTCTTGTTGGCGGATGGCACGAGGCTTCCGCTGTATGATGATTTAGCTGATCTGGGTGATGGGCCGATCACGCTCGCTTTCCGCGCGCATCACTTGTCGTTGAAATCATCGGATCTCCCGTCGTTAACGCTCCACGTTGATGTTGGTGGATGTGAGATTTCGGGTTCCGAGAGTTTTATCCATGTGACGCTTGGCTCAACAAAATTTGTTTTGTTGGAGCAGGGCGTTCATCGTATTGATGAAGGAGCCAAATTGGCGGTCCATATTGCCATTGACCATCTTTATGCGTTCGATCTTGCAGGACGTCTTTTGCGTGCACCGAGCAAGACTCCTGCAGAGCAAGCGGTAAAGGGAGTTGCGTCATGACAACACTCCGACTGGAAAAGCTTGCTCATTCATATAAGGCAAAACCGGCCGCGCCCCAAGATTTTGCATTGAAAGAAATCAATCAGGTTTGGCAAACGGGTGGAGCTTATGCACTGCTCGGTCCATCCGGATGTGGCAAAACCACGTTACTAAATATTCTATCTGGGCTGGTGACGCCGTCCCAAGGGCGCGTCTATTTCAATGATCGCGATGTTACTGATTTGCCAACTGAACAGCGTAATATTGCCCAAGTGTTCCAGTTTCCCGTGATTTATGACACGATGACTGTTCGCGAGAATTTGGCTTTTCCGCTTAAAAATCGGGGAATAGACACAGCAAAAATCAAGACACGGGTGGACGAGATCGCCTCCCTTCTCGATCTCACCCGTGATCTTGATCGTCGCGCCAAGGGATTGACTGCAGATGCAAAACAAAAAATCTCACTCGGTCGAGGACTTGTTCGTGCCGATGTCGCTGCTGTTTTGTTTGATGAGCCGCTAACAGTCATCGATCCTCAATTGAAATGGGAATTGCGTTCGAAGCTGAAAGAGATTCATCGAAAGCTTGCTGTCACGATGATTTATGTGACTCATGATCAGACTGAAGCGCTTACTTTTGCCGACAAAGTCGTCGTAATGTCTGAAGGCGAAGTTGTTCAGATCGGAACGCCAGAAGAGTTGTTTGAACGACCGGCCCATCGCTTTGTGGGGCATTTTATTGGGTCGCCCGGTATGAATTTTTTACCCTGTGTGCTTGAAGGGACAAAGGCGCATATCGGGCAATTCGCAATCGAACTTGGGGCTGCCTATTCGACTGATGCAAAGGCGAAGATAGAATTGGGGGTTCGTCCCGATTTCGTAACACTTTCATCTGCAGGACAGGGTATCCCGGTTCAGGTTGATCGCGTCGACGATTTAGGACGAAATCGTATTGCCCATGTTCGCCTATCAGGTCATCGAATTGCTGTTTCGGTTCCGTCTGGAGTTGATGCGGGCCGCTCTGATTTAACAATCGTCTTTGAACCGTCTCGCATTGGTATATTTGCCAATGACAAGCGCCTTGAACCCCAAGCTTGGCGGGGTGCTTGATATGAAACCCTATAATAATCGCGCATGGTTCATGGTGCTTCCAGTCTTTTTGATCGTTGCTTTCAGTGCGGTCTTGCCGCTGATGACAGTTGTCAATTATTCCGTTCAAGATACATTTGGAAATAATGAATTCTTCTGGAACGGAATTGGCTGGTTCAAAGAATTACTTGATCCAAACAGCGAACTTGGTGGACGTTTCATAGATGCTATGGGGCGTAACTTCATTTTCTCATTCCTGATTCTGGCAATTGAAATTCCCCTTGGTATCGCCGTGGCCTTGTCAATGCCGCGTCAAGGTATCGGTGTTTCGATTTCATTGGTTCTTTTAGCGCTACCCCTTCTCATTCCATGGAATGTGGTCGGCACGATTTGGCAGGTATTTGGTCGTTCAGATATTGGCTTAATGGGATGGGCGCTGACAGAGATTGGCGTCGATTATAATTATGTGTCGGGCGTGATCGCAGCGTGGATCACGATCATTATGATGGATGTCTGGCATTGGACATCTCTTGTTGTACTACTTTGCTATGCGGGTCTGCGTGCCATCCCTGATGCATATTATCAGGCCGCGCGGATTGACGGCGCCTCGCGCTGGGCAATTTTCCGCGCGATACAGTTACCAAAAATGAACCGTGTTCTTATCATCGCGGTGCTTCTCCGCTTCATGGACAGTTTCATGATTTACACGGAGCCCTTTGTTGTGACCGGAGGTGGCCCAGGAAACGCAACAACCTTTATTTCAATTGATCTTGTTAAAATTGCTTTGGGTCAATTTGATCTCGGTAAGGCCGCAGCTCTGTCGCTTGTCTATAATCTGATCATTCTTACGGTGTGTTGGGTCTTCTATACGATTATGACTCATTTTGAGAATGCGGAACGGAGGGCACAGACATGAAATCCTCACGCATTGTCTTGTTCACCTATACGCTCTTTTTGATGTTGCCGATCTATTGGCTTGTGAATATGAGCCTGAAGACAAATGTCGAAATAACTGGGCCTTTGACCCTATATCCGCAGCAGCCAACATTGCAAAATTACGTGAAGATCTTCACGGATTCGAGTTGGTATATGGGTTATGTTAACGCCGTTCTTTATGTATTGATTAATACCTTTATTTCTGTTGTTCTCGCTCTACCAGCAGCCTATGCATTTTCACGGTACCGTTTTGTTGGTGATAAGCATTTGTTCTTTTGGCTCTTGTCAAACCGTATGGCGCCCGCGGCGGTTTTTGCGCTTCCCTTCTTCAATCTTTATCAGGCCGTTGGCTTGTTTGACACTGTATGGGCGGTCGCGCTAGCGCATTGTCTCTTCAACGTCCCACTGGCTGTTTGGATTCTTGAAGGATTCATCTCCGGCGTTCCCCGTGAAATTGATGAGACTGCTTCGATTGATGGCTATTCATTTCCGCATTTCTTTGGACGGATCTTCATCCCGCTTATTGCCAATGGGATCGGTGTAGCTGCTTTTTTCTGTTTTATGTTTTCTTGGGTTGAACTGTTGTTGGCAAGAACACTCACGGCCACAAATGCAAAACCAATTTCGGCTATTATGACTCGTACGGTTTCAGCAGCCGGTATGGATTGGGGACTTCTCGCTGCCGCAGGTGTTCTGACAATCATTCCTGGGGCTGTCGTGATTTGGTTTGTTCGAAACTATATCGCCAAGGGTTTTGCCCTTGGGCGTGTTTGACGAGGTGATTTAATGCTCGGCTGGTTGAGCGGCTTTGATATTGCTTGGATGGCCTGGACATTTCCGGTGGCAATTTTCTTTGCCTCGATTGCAATCGCATTGTTGATCTTAACAGTGCTGGCCGTGCGGTATCCCGAAACACCACGTCGCGGTGTCTTAAGAATTTCAACCACGCGGGGAGACCGTTTGTTTATTACCCTTCTCGGGAGCGCCTTCATCAATCTTTTTTGGATAGCGTTTTCCGTTGCCCTTGGAGTCGCCGATACTGGACTCTGGGGCGCTCTGGGCTTGAGTTTTGTCTATGGCATTTTGGTATTTCGTTATGTCTAGACAGGGTTTGAACCCCAAGAAGAGCTGGAAACACCAGCCATGATAAACTTTAAGAATGTTCATTGGAGGAGATAATGCTTAAGAAAAAGGGAATGATAGGCGCTTTAACAGCCGCAACAGCTGTTAGCCTTTTATTTGTTACCGCTCCAGCATTTGCCGGTGTGGAAGAAGCCAAAAAATGGGTTGAGTCAGAGTTCCAACCTTCGACACTCTCAAAAGAAGAGCAAATGAAGGAAATGGAGTGGTTGGTGAATGCAGCGAAGCCCTTCGCAGGCATGGAAATCAACGTGGTCTCTGAAACCATCACGACCCACGAATATGAGTCAAAAGTTCTCGCGAAAGCTTTTAGCGAGATTACGGGCATCAAGCTAAAGCATGACCTTATTCAAGAAGGTGACGTCGTCGAAAAAATTCAAACCCAGATGCAATCTGGCAAGAATATCTATGACGGCTGGATCAACGACTCGGACTTGATCGGTACACATTACCGCTACAAGCAGGCCGTCAATCTCACCGACTGGATGGCAGGTGAAGGTAAAGACGTGACCTTCCCAGGCCTTGATGTTGATGACTTTATCGGTAAGTCCTTCACAACGGCACCGGACGGCAAAATGTATCAATTGCCGGTTCAACAATTCGCGAATCTTTACTGGTTCCGGTATGACTGGTTCCAGCGCAAGGATCTTAAGGACAAGTTCAAAGCCAAATATGGCTATGATCTCGGCGTTCCTGTGAATTGGTCTGCTTACGAAGACATCGCAGAATTCTTCACCAATGATGTGAAAGAAATCGACGGTGTGAAGGTCTTTGGCAACATGGACTACGGCAAGAAGGATCCGTCACTCGGCTGGCGCTTTACTGATGCTTGGCTCTCAATGGCCGGCAATGGTGACAAGGGCATTCCGAACGGTCTCCCTGTCGACGAATGGGGCATCCGCATGGAAGGTTGCCGTCCGGTTGGCTCATCAGTCGAACGCGGTGGTGACACAAACGGCCCAGCAGCTGTTTATGCCATCACGAAATATCTTGAGTGGCTTAAGAAATATTCGCCGCCTCAAGCACAGGGCATGACCTTCGGTGAAGCGGGTCCGGTTCCTGCGCAAGGCGCGATTGCTCAGCAGATGTTCTGGTACACCGCCTTCACAGCCGATATGGTGAAGCCCGGTCTTCCGGTCATGAATGCGGATGGTACGCCAAAATGGCGTATGGCTCCGTCGCCTAAGGGTTCATATTGGAAAGACGGCATGAAGCTTGGTTATCAGGACGCCGGTTCTGCAACGCTTCTGAAGTCAACTCCGGTTGATCGCCGTAAGGCAGCTTGGCTCTATCTCCAGTTCATTACATCAAAGACGGTGAGCTTGAAGAAAAGCCATGTGGGTCTCACCTTCATTCGCGAAAGCGATATTTGGGATAAGACCTTCACGGAACGTGCTCCTAAGCTTGGTGGTCTGATCGAGTTCTATCGTTCGCCTGCGCGCGTTCAGTGGACACCGACAGGCAACAACGTGCCTGATTATCCAAAGCTCGCTCAGCTCTGGTGGCAGAACATCGGCGATGCCTCGTCTGGTGCTAAATCTCCGCAGGAAGCCATGAACGCACTTGCTGCTGCTCAGGACGCGGTTCTTGAGCGTCTCGAAAAGGCGAATGTTCAAGGTGAGTGCGGTCCGAAGTTGAACCCGAAAACATCGGCTGAAGATTGGTTCAAGAAGGCCGAGGCTGCAGGCACGGTTGCACCACAACGCAAGCTTGCCAATGAAAAGCCAAAGGGTGAGACAATCGACTATGATACACTCATCAAGAGCTGGCCAGCGACACCTCCAAAGAAGGGCTGATATAAACTTCCCTTAGAAATGGAACAGGCCGGATCATTCCGGCCTGTTTTTTTCTTAAACCGTCTCAACTGCTCTTTTGTGAAAAGCAAAATGTCGTGACATGTTCTTCTTTATGGCCCGCGAACGGGTGTAGCGAGAAAGAATGACAATCGATTATGTTCTATCTGAGCAATCTCACTTGCTCCAGAATCCATGCTAATGTCCGCCTGACCCCATCGGGTGGCCCTGTGGTTGAGTTAGTATAGGATTGCCTTAGGCGTCAGCCC